>CAYXFO010000189.1:0-8386 GCA_964464255.1 uncultured Pirellula sp. | reverse complement strand
GGATGCGATCGTAGCGAGTGCGCGAGTAGCGATCGACCGAAACCCGCTGCAGTCCCTCAGGGTTAGGGTACTGAAGGTATTGGATCACCCACAATCGGCCGCGATCATCCCAGTCGATCGCGACCGGTTGCCGGACGAGTGGTTCGCTTGCGACCAGGTCGACACGCAGTCCTGGAGCGACCTGTATTTTCGAGAGGGCTTCTTCGGGTGTGAGCCCTTGGGCATGAATACGATTGCAAACGAAGAGGGACCAACCGATGACGCTCAGAGCTAAACTGCTGATGATCCTACGCAGCGATCGTCGTGCGTCGCGGATAGACTTATGTCCTAGGCTGTTTAGCATCGAAGTCACAGCAGTTGGGAGGGTAAGCAACTTACGTCGTTCACGATGCATTATAGCTCGAAGGGAGACGTTTGTTTTCGTTATCAGCCGGTGGACGCTAGCCTCAGGTTGGAACCTTGGCAAACGTCGCGATGCTCATTGCGCATCCCGTATCAGGGACTTCCAGTCCGTGATCTGCCTGAGCCGACCGACTGGGAAGTCCGTCGTACGGGGGAGTGGACTGGGAATGGGGTGTTTGATGTGCAATCTCACACCTGTTCCGGGATGACAAACGACTTGCGGCCGACTCGTTTCAGATAGGTGTCCGCTTCCGAGTCGTTCACAAACGCTTGCTTCCCTGCGTCAAAGGTGAGAGGCCTCTGCAAGCGATACGAGAGATTCCCAAGATGGGCGAGCAAAGTCGACTTGTAGCCCTCTTCGATGTCGCAGTTCAATTCTGCGCCGTCGGTGATGCTGCTCAGGAAGTTGTCGACATGCGGAACCTCGGATCGATCGGCTTGTTGGTCGACCACCACCTTGTTCCCCTTCTCAACCACCTTCCAACTCGAGCGACCGATGAGCATGTAAGCCGAATTG
This sequence comes from uncultured Pirellula sp., assembly GCA_964464255.1. Classification (GTDB taxonomy): domain Bacteria; phylum Planctomycetota; class Planctomycetia; order Pirellulales; family Pirellulaceae; genus JBKCUI01. Next base: position 7,467 of record CAYXFO010000189.1, on the reverse strand, counting down.
CCATAGAACGCAACGCCGTTCTCAAACCCTTCCTGATGATACGGAGACCATAGCCGCTGCTCATAAATGAGCATCTTCTTGTCGGGAAAGGTAAAGGTGACGTATTGCGTGTCCGGCGTTTGCTGGATGTCGTCCCCGAATTGCAGTTTGTCGCCAGTGCAATGAGCTGAGATCGGGTAATCGACTCCTAATCCCCATCGTGCGATATCGAGGTCATGCACACCATCGTTCCCCATGTCGCCCGTGCCGTAGTCCCACAACCATCGCCATCCATAGGTAAACCGGTTCTCGTTGAAGGCATGTTCGGGCGCAGGGCCTTGCCAAATATCCCAATTGAGACCCTTCGGAGCTTCGCTATTGGGAACCGCAGGAACACGTCGACGAAGCTGGCTGTTCCACGCTTTGGCCATGTGGACCTTGCCGAGTTTCCCTGAACGGATGTACTCCATCGCTTCGAGGTAATGGGGCATGCTGCGGCTCTGAGTACCGACCTGGACCCGCCGATCGTATTTGCGTGAGGCTTGGATCTCCTGCCAACCTTCGAAGACGTTGTTCGAGATCGGCTTTTCGACGTAGACATGTTTCCCAGCCTGACAGCCCCAGATCGTCGCCAATGCATGCCAATGGTCCGGAGTCGCCACGACGATCGCATCGATCGACTTGTCGTCCATGACCCGGCGAAGATCCTGCACAGGCTTGGGCGCTTCTTTTTGAGTATCTCCTATCCTCTTGATCGCATCCCCGTAGACATTTTCATTCACATCGCAAATGTGAGTCACCAACGCGTTGGGGCGGGATGCGAAGGTCGCCCCCAATCCCAATCCCCTGCCACGGACTCCGATCACGCACACTCGCACCTTGTCGGCGGGAGAAACAGCCTTGACCCATCGGGGGCTCGCTACTGTTGCAGCCGTGACACAGGTGGCAGCCACGGACTTGCCAAGAAAAGAACGGCGAGAAGCAGTTTTCATGGAGGACATGGTGGGAACCTCATCAAAAAGGTTTTAGGCAATCAAGTCATGGATGACATGACCATGCACATCGGTCAAGCGACGATCGATGCCGTTGTGGCGAACGGTCAGTCGCGTGTGATCTATTCCGAGCAGATGCATGATCGTTGCGTGTATATCATACACTTGCGTGGGGTTCTCGCGGTCGAGGGGCTTGTAGCCGAAATCGTCGCTCGGTCCATAGGAGATTCCTCCCTTGATACCGCCGCCGCAGAGCCAATTGGTGAAGCAGTAGGGGTTATGGTCCCGGCCCTTGCCCCCCTGAGAACTGGGCATGCGACCAAACTCCGTCGTCCACAATATCAATGTGTCTTCCAACATCCCTCGTTGCTTGAGATCCTGGATCAATGCCGACGCCCCGCGAGCCATACCGGTTGCCAGCGGTCCGTGATCGCGGTGAATGTCTTCATGCGAGTCCCAGTTTCGACGCGGGAAGCCATTATCGTTACCGGACCAGATTTGAATGAATCGAACTCCCCGTTCCAGCATACGACGTGCTGCCAGGCACTTGCGCGAGAAATGAATCGTCTCCTCGCGAGCATTGATCTCCTTGTCAAACTCAGCAGGGATTTGATCGAGCCCATACAAACGCAGGATATGTTCCGGCTCATCGGCGAAATCCAACGCCTCCGGAGCCGCAAGTTGCATGCGGGCTGCCAACTCATAACTCCGAATGCGAGCTTCGAGCCGATCATCGCCGGGCCGAATGTCGGCATGGCGGCGATTGAGCGATGCCAGCAGCGATTGCCCGTCGGATTCGCTCGCGTTGGTGATATACGAACCGGATTTGTGCGGTCGCAAGTCCGCGATCGGGTTTTCGGCTCCTGGATAAATCACGGTACCGCTGTGTTGTGCCGGAAGAAACGCTGCATCCCAATTCTTGGTGCCGTTGCTCGCCAATCCGCGATGGTCTGGAAAGACAACAAACGTCGGCAGATTATCGTTCATGCTCCCCAGCCCATAACTGACCCATGCACCCATGCCTGGGAAACCGGGCAATTGAAAACCTGTAGCATGCAATAAGGTTGCTTGGCTGTGCACTCCGGTCTTGCCAACCATGTTATGGACGAAGGCTAATTCATCGACGACTCGGCCAAGATCAGCTACCGGCTCTGAGATCAGTTTGCCACTCTGACCGTAAGGCTTGAATTCCCATACAGGTTTTAGCCAAGGCCCTAATCCATCTTGAAACGCCTCAACGCGTTCACCGAAATTGCTTGCTTCCCCATGACGCTTAACCAACTCGGGCTTGAAATCGAACAGGTCGATGTGGCTTGCGGCTCCTGCCATAAAGAGTTGGATCACCCGTTTGGCTCGCGGCGGATGATGAAAACCTGGGAGCGACGCTCCGCTACCTAGCTTGCCCTGCAGGGTCACGGGATCAGCCGGCGATCCCCAAGCGCCCTCTCGATGCAGCATCGCACCGAGCACCAATCCACCGAAACCATTTCCCAGCGATTGCAGGAACGGCCGGCGAGGCATCATGAAGTGACTTTCAGTTGGTTTCATGATTCGCACCCTGTGTATTGAACACTTAATCGACGAAACTGAACTCGTTCAGATTGAAAACGAGTCGGCATGCGTTCGCGAGACCATGTTTCGCGATATGGCTCTCGATCGCAGATCGCTCCTCATCAGTCGGCTCACGGCCAAGCGACAGTTCGAAGAGACGGACGACTTGGCTGCTCCGATCGTCCCGTTCGCGTTCCAATCGGGCAGCACAATGCTGGCTCATCGCGACCATGAATCCATTGTTGAGCAGGGCGAGGGCCTGCAGCGGGCTGAGGGATTCATTCCGTTTATCTACCCGTATCGAAGGGTCCGCGCAATCGAGCGTCGCCATGAATGGTTGCGGTTGCGAACGAACGATAAAGCGATAAATACTCCGGCGATGGGTTCGCGGATCATTAGGGTCATGCAAGTGGTATTCGTAATGGGGTGAATGCTCCGGGTGCTCGATCACGAAATCCTGAAAGCTCGGACCTCCCATGGTAGGATCGAGTTTTCCAGCGACCTGCAGGACAACATCTCGAACCGCTTCCGCCTCGAGACGCCGTCGATTGGCTCGCCACAGATACCGATTGTCCGCATCGATGGCGTCGGGATCCTGTTGCTCAACAGCGAGATTCCCTAAGTTCGGACGCGAAGAAATCTGCCGATAGGTATGGCTGGTCACGATGAGTTTGTGCAGCCGCTTGAGAGATTGACCGCCATCGCGAAATTCGACCGCGAGCCAATCGAGCAGTTCCGGATGCGTAGGCTCGGAGCCCATGCGACCCAAGTCGTTGGGAGTATCGACCAAACCGCGTCCAAAATGATATTGCCAGACGCGGTTCACGATACTTCGCCAAGTGAGCGGATTACGCTCATCGGCGATCCATTGCGCGAGCGCTGCGCGGCGATCTCCCTCGGTGTGATCGGCTGGCAAATCGAACCAATGGTTCAATTCCTTTAAACAAGTCAGTGCGCCGGGGGCGACCTCTTCCTTCGGTTGCGTGACGTTGCCGCGATCCAGCAGGTGAATCGGCCTCGGCTTGCCTCCTTGGCCCCCCGTTCCCGAAAACGCGCCGCTTCCGTGATGCACCATGCCTGCGTAGACGATCTGCTGCGCAGGAAGAGCTTTTCGCGACGCTTCTGCGGCCGCCAGTCGAGTCGAATTGCTGTTCCGTTGAGCTTGGATCTGCGGATCAAGAATCGATGCGACGAGCGCTTCGCGATCGACTCGCAGTTTCTCGAGGTCGGTGCCTGCAATCGAGGTTCGGCCGTAGTAATAGCCATCGACCAGATTCGTTCGACGCCATCTTGGAGCGGCTTCGATCGAATCGAGCGAGGTGACGGTTGCATCCCGAGCGATGTTGCGCCCCGCACTTGAAAAGACGGAGAGTTCCCCCAAGGCAAAGATAAAATCGGTCGGCAAACGATGGACCAGCTTGGTTGCCGTGAATCGAACATAGCGGGCTCGAACGGGTGTATCGGTGCTCGAGATGGCGTCGACACGTTGAGGTGCAACGCCTGGGCTGGGAACATCCGCAGCCGTCCTGTCCAACAACATGGTGACATCGGTTTGGAAGAGCGGGTCGTCGGATGCTTCGATCTTGAAACGAATCGGAAACCCAAAACCAGGTCCGATGTTGTTGAAGGTGTCGTGACAGGCGACGTATTCAAGGGCTGCGAGGGTTTGAGGTTCACCGAGATCGACTTGCACCCACTTGGCGACACTATCCTGCGTTTCGATATTGCTGTGGTAACCGAACTCCGGTTGTTCCCCCTTGTTGAGCGATTGGGATGCGTCCGCGATCTTCTGATCGAGATCGGCCAGTTTCGGACCTCCGAGTTCCATGATCTTGGCATCGATTCGCTTCTTTTCAGCGGTGAGTTGTGCGATCTCCCGTTCGATTTGGCTGCGCTGTGTACCGATTTCCGGGTTGCGATCGTAGGGCTTGTCCGAGCGGTCGAGCGCTGCAAAGACAGCTTGCAGTTGGTAATACTCCCGTTGCGAGATCGGGTCGAATTTATGGTTGTGGCATTGAGCGCAACCGACGGTGAGCGAGTTGAAGGTGCCGATTGCGGTAGAGACCATATCATCGCGATCGAGATGGCGTGCGACTTTGCCATCGATCTTTGTTTCGGGAACTTCGGCATGGCCGATGAAATCCCATGGGCCTGCTGCGATAAACCCGAGGGCTTCGATCCCATCTGCCGAACCTGGGTAAAGGATATCCCCTGCGAGTTGTTCCTCGATGAATCGATGATAGGGCTTGTCTTCGTTCAGTGCGCGGATGACGTAGTCTCGATACGGCCATGCGTTGGGTCGCTGCTTGTCCTTGTCATAGCCATGCGTCTCGCCGAAGTGAACGATGTCGAGCCAGTGTCTGGCCCATCGCTCGCCGTAGCGCTGCGACTCCAACAGTCGATCGACCAATCGGCCATACGCGACGGCATCGGAATCGGAATCCTGGAGAAAGGCTTCGATCTCTTCGGGCGTAGGAGGCAAACCTGTGAGATCGAATGAAACGCGTCTGATGAGCGTCCGGCGATCGGCAGCAGGAGATTGCGGAAGCCCTTTTTCTTCAAGCTTGGCAACGATGAAAGCATCGATAGGACTGGAGATAACGGGACGAGCGATAACATCGTTGGACGGCGAGATTTTCGGCACATCGGGGCGAGTGAGTGGCCGGAGCGACCACCACTGCGAATCGGGGACGTAGCGATCCTCGAGCTTCTTACCCTCTGGCCAGGGAGCACCTTGCAGGATCCAAGCTCGAAGAATCTCCACCTCTTCCAAGGAGAGTGGGGACGCGTTTTTGGGCATCTCAGGGGAGTCACCGGTGACGTAATCGAGAAGGATACTCTCCTCGGGCTTGCCAGGAACCACTGCCGAGCCACTCTCGCCACCCTTCACGATTGCGTCGCGTGTATCGAGTCCGAGCTTTCCTTTAGGCTTGCTCCCTGCGTGACAACTCAGGCAGCGGTGCTCGAGTATATGAGCCGCCGACGCAAACGTGTCGTCCTGGCTGCTGGCCCAAGCTAAAGGGTCGAAGGCATAGCCCGGGCAAAACGCCATCGATATGGCGAATGCTAAAACCAAATGATGAAAAACTCGTTTTAGGGTGTGCGAAGCTCGAACATGGTTCGTCAACATCATACGGATCCTCCGAGCGAACGTTTGGGTCGCTCTGGAAGTCTATCATAATTCAAACAGGACCTGGAAGGAATCAATCCGCCCTTCACAGGTTCAGGCAGACCCATGCAAGATAGGCGATCCAAGCCAGGAGCGCGATCGACGCAACGAGAAATCGGGGCGACAACTTGCTAAGTGGCATCGTTTTGCTAGGTGGCATCGTTGGCCAGTTCGAAGCGTGGCATGAACGCGGTATCGAAATCGTACTGATCGTCGAAGTCTTCGCGACGATCGCTTTTGCTTTTCCGCATCTCCTTGATCCGGATCAGATTGTAGACAATCTCGCCGAAGTCGCCGGTGTTGTAGATGCCCCAACTGTTGAGCACGGTTTTTGCCAGATAGCCGTATTGGTCGACGGCGTATTCGCGAATGGCTTGGCACAATTGCTGGCCGGTCAGATGACGATCTGATTTACCTTCGTCCCCTTCGCCGGGGTGTGGTGGCATCTTCATGACGTTCTGCGCATACGCGAGGCTTTCTCGCACAAACTGATACGCATCCAGATGGTAGCGTTGATCGTTTTGCAACAGTTCCACCATCGCTTTGATTTGGTCGTTCATCAGTGCTCCACTCCCCGTTTGAGTACGGTCACCACATCGTCGGCGGAGATCAGGATTCTCCGATTGTCTTCGGTGGCGACCAGCAACTGCCCGGCGAGCAGTTCCACGTTCAATACTTTAGCACGCCCTTCGCGAGTCACAATGTCGCTGCCGGCATTTGGCATCTTGGCTGCGAGTTCTTCGTAGTGATCGTTTTCATAACGCAAGCAGCATTTCAGTCGACCGCATCGGCCAGAGATCTTGTTGGGATCGAGCGTTGCCTTTTGCAGTTTCGCCATCCGCATCGTGACCGGCGGCATGGCGCTCAGGTGGGTATTGCAACAGACAGGTTTGCCGCAATCCCCGTAATCCGCCAGTAGTTTCGCTTCGTCTCTCGAACCGACCTGACGCATCTCGATGCGGGTATGATATTTTCCAGCGACCGCCTTCACCAATTCGCGAAAATCGACGCGATCCTCGGACGTGTAGTACAGTGTGAGTATCTCGCCACCCAAAACACGTTCCACATCGATCAGACGCATTTTCAGCCCAGACTGTGCAATCATTGCGCTGCAATCCTCGAAATCCTTATCGCTCATCGAAGCGAGTCGATTGAGTTCTCGCAGATCTTCCTCAGAAGCAAGACGCTGAATCGAACCACTGGGCAAATCGGCAACATTTGCGGGGATCGGATCTGCAACTTCGCTGAGCACTTCGCCTCGCTCGAATCCGCGATTCGTGCGAGCGATCACAACATCCCCTCGTCGATGCTCACTTCGAGCATTCATCGCGTAGAGGTTTCGATTCAAACCGCATCGCACAACGTATTTTGACATGGATCCCTAGCGGTCGCTGATATCGATAACGGTCGTGCCAGCGAGCAAGTCGTGGATGCAACGTCGGTCATCGCGGAAGATAAAGAAGATATCGACCAGAGAGTAGATCGCGCCCACACATGGAATACTGGCGATGATCGAATTGACCAAGATTCGCAAGACAGCGGCTTTTACGAAATCAGCAGGTTGCCCCGTCTCGAAATCGACGATCTGGGTTTTCATGATGTACTTGCCAAGAGTCTGGCTACGCGTTGCGAGCAAGTAAATCTGTAAGACGAGCGTGAGCAGGCCGCCGATGATTATGATTGCGAGCCCGAGTATTGAGACGATTGGGAAATCGGGGTTGCCTCCAGCTTGATTTTGCTGTTCCATAGAGATCGCTCCGAAGATCATCATGAAAT
>CAYXFO010000188.1:0-8416 GCA_964464255.1 uncultured Pirellula sp. | reverse complement strand
GCCCTATGGTTTCGGGGCAAGGATTAGTTACATTGTTTTCCGTAAGCATGTTGTGCGCATCAGGGACCGAGAGCCCCTTGTGGAATAGATGCTCTCCCTGCGATTGGATCGTTATGTAAGGATTGGCCATGAATCTTTGCCAAAAGAGCCTGTCGCTCGCGATCGTGTTTCTCCTCAGTGTCCATGCGATTGGAGGCGAAGCCGAGGATCGGATCGCGGAGTTTCTCACGCATCAATCCGAGGTCGAGGCAAGTATGTCGGTTTTGATCTCTCGAACGGGACTCTCAGAATGGACTGATCCCAATTTGAACGAAAATATTTCTCTTACCGATGTCTTCCAACGGGTGATTCTCTGTAAGGACACGAACGAAGAACGATTGGATGCTATGGAGAGAAGGGTTGGAAGAAATTATTCGCATAAGGAAGCGCAGGTGATCGCGGGAGGGGAGTGTCTTCACTGGACATCCTCCCGCCTCAAACAGCAGATCGATCGCATCGAAATGAAAGCAGGCCGTCCTATGCGAAGGACAGAATCAATGAGAGTTCATCCGTTTACGCTACCCGTCACGACCTCGACCATCGTTTTCGCCGAAATGCCGGGGGAGAATATTCTTCACGCTAAGTTCACGGTGGTTGAAGAATTCGAACTGAAAAACGGCCGCTACCGAGCCTACTTTGTGATCGAAGGCGCGGCCGATGAATCTGCCGGGGAAGTGACATTCGCGAAGGAGCCTCGTTGGGCGCCCGTCGAATATCGGGTGTACGTTCGCGGCGATGCTCCGAAGCCCTCTCGGAAGCTAACAGGAAGTATCATCAAGAACTGGACTTTGATCCACACAACGATTACGGAATGGCAACCGATCGATGATGAACCGGGTTGGTTGCCGAGCAAAGTCAACATGGAATCGGAGGATCAAACATTCAGGACATATGAATTCCTATTGACAGACTGGAAGCTTGGCAGGGATGTGGATCGAAGCCCTTTGCAGAAGTCACAGTTCACACCGCAGAACATCCCCAAACAGATCGACTTTGACAAAGTCGTAGCCGCATTTGATGAAATGCGAGCGAAACAGAAAAAAAGCTCCCCAAGGTAGCAGGCACATTCCACGTGCCGTCGCCGTCGCCCGTTTGCTTCTAACTTCGGCGCAGTGACTTGTTCATAAACCATTTTCGAGCGGGGCTAAGGGACGCGATGAATGGGGTTCGTTGCTACCCACGCCCGTCGCAAAGCCTCCGAGCATGCCACCACCGCAGAAACAAAATCGATATACTTCTGGGAGAAAGATCCGTTCGTTTCGTCGTTTACAGGAGGGCTTCGACCATGCACAAGGACAACGATTCATCGACACTGGTCGTGTTGGACTCAACAGGATGCTTGATCGCGGAGGCGATTGATACCGATACTGCCTTGACGGTTTTGGCGTTGATCTCGGACGACCCGTCGACGTGGGAAGAGGCGCTGAGCGTTTGGCCTCGTTACCGTTCTCCATCGGTCTGCGAGTATCCCAGCTCACTGCCGTTGGAGGATCGGGAATCGCAAGGGGTCGCTGCAACCTTATCGCGTGCCGACGCTTGGGTCGTCATCGACTTTGAGAACAAACGCGTTCTCACAGCAGGGCTGTTTCCTGAATTGGGTCGAGATGTAACCCTGAAAATGACCGACGACGATGATGACGATCGTGGATGTTCCGTCGGTATCCACCTCCCCCCTTGGTGGGAACTTCATGAAAACGCGAACGTAAAGAGCCTCACTCAAGCTCGCGTGTCGCCGATTACCAAGCCGATGGTGAACCGCGATATCCTTTATGGGGAAGCCTTCTTGGCGGATATCTCGTCGAGGATACTCAGTATCGCAATGAGCGATGCATGGCGAAATTGCCGTGTCATCGATGGTAGACGCGCCGTTGGGTCCTTCACCATCGAAGTGCATCGCGACTGGCTGATGACACCTCGTGAAGACTTGGATGGTCGTATGCCGCGTCAATTATTGCACGGCGCGATTCAGTGGAGCGACTCGGTGGTGTGGGGGCAGCAACTGCGATGCCAAGACGGCGAACCGCTGGTCGCCGTACCGGATGATTGGGAGGGGTTCGCTACCGCTCCGATGGGCAGCCAGGAGGTGTGCATGTACTTCGACCTGTGCCGCGAAGTAATCGAAGCTGGCTGGTACTGGTGTCAAACCCATGAGGGATCGCTTACAACGGAACCGCAGGAATCGCTCCATGCCGAACTGATCCAGTTTCTTCACGATGTGAAAGAGGATTGGTTGAAGAATCCTTTTGAGGATGGAGCAACTCCGAACTTCATCATCGAGTGCGATCGAAGACGCGCCCCCTGGGGTGCTGCAGTTCCCATCGAGGGTATCGACATCGAGGGGAGTGACTCCGTGCCGAGCGAACAGCATATCCCGGACTGCGATTGCCCGATCTGCGCTATGATGGCCGAGGGGATGTTCGGTGTCAGCTTCACCAGTATCGACGGACATCATTTGGAGTCGGATGGCGAGTTCGCTTTCTCGATGGTCGAGACGCGCGAGGAATGGGAGGAAGAACAGGGTGGATATGGTGAATTCGACGATGATCTCGACGGTGACCTCGACGAGGATTCCGAATGGGATGAAGATGAAATCGATGAAGATCAAGCTGAAGATCCAGACACCGACGAACGATTCGCGTCCGCATGGTCGGGGATCAAGCACGATGGTCCGATCCCTGGAGACCGCAGCGGATACCTCAAGATGGCGTTCATGATCAGCGAAATCGGAATGGTTCTGCAGGATCGGGGTGCGGAAAAAGATGAAGTCAGGCGACTCAATGCCGACTTCGCCGATTACCGACGATCGGGTGCACAATGTGGGGAATCGGCAAGTCGGCTTCGCGACACGCTCCAGTCGATCAGCAATCGATATCCTGAATTGATCTCCAGGTCCGCCGATCTGCAGAGTCGGATCGATGAAAATTCACGCGCGTTGGCCAACAACGACCTCGATCCCGATGATCCTTTGTGAAAAGAATTAGCCTCAATGGGAATCACCATTCATTACCGGGGTACGATCGACGACCTCAGTCAAGTGGAAACGATGGAAGATCGATTGCTCGATCTCATCTTTTCCCTTGGCGGACGGGCAACGATTTGGCGTTCATTTGCGGAACGTGATGCGATGCGCGTGGTTCGCGGACTGCTGGTCCAATTGGAGCCTGGCCAAGACTCTTTCAGTTTGATGATCTCTCCCGAGGGTCACTTGACACCCCTATTTCAAATCAAAGAGGCCGAGGAAGCTCCTTTCGAAGAGCCTCCCTACTGTTTTGTGAAGACGCAATTTGGATCGTTGCAAGGTCACATCGCGATCATCCACGTTCTCGACGCGTTGCGACAGCGATTCTTTTCGAATCTCGAAGTCTCCGATGAAGGAGGATATTACGAGAACCGGGATGTAAATCACCTCGCTCATCAAATGCAAATGCTTCGGAAAGCCATCCGTTCGATGGCTGAAGAATTGAGGCAAACCGGATTAAGCTCGGAAGCATCGGAGGATCCCAGTATTCTCGCAACGCGGATCGAACGCATTGCGACCTTGGTGCACCAGTCGATTTTCGTTGAAAAGCCAAGGGATTCCGATCTCAACGAGGGGGACTCCGACAAGGATAATCAAGCCGACTTGTGGGGCGAAAGGTCGCTCGAAGAGGAGGTCGAAGAGATGGATCGACTTCGGCGCAGAAACGATCTGCGCAGCGAACGAATGAATCGTCGTATTGCTGAAGCCTGTGCAGCTGGGATGTCGATTGAGGAAGCATTTGATCTCGCGATGAGAGAGGAATATCGGGCCGATAGCGACCCGACAGAACATTTCGATGAGTATGAGGATTCATCGATCGACTGCGAGGTTTATTCCCCCTGGTTCGGACACCCCGCGGTCGAGCAAGTCAAAGAGTTTTTGGACGAAATTCTGCAGTTCGATGAAGACGATTCCGGACCATCCTCATTTATTTCCGTACTGATACGAGGCAGTACGGAAATGCTCGGAGGACTTGCCCAGGCCACCTGCGACAAGGACGAAGATCAATTCGGTCGAGCATTGACAATCTCCCAACTGAAGCGAGCCCTCTCAGGCCATGCCTACGCACGAGGAGCTCTCTTCGGATTGAAAAGCGAGGAAGTCATCGGTGAGGAACAAGCAAGTGAGCTTTTCGAACAGCTCGACAGGATTCTCACATTCATCCACGAGCTCTCTGAGAAAGCTTGGGGATCCGAGGCGTAAGAAAAGTGCAGGTACGTGTCAGGTACATCGTCCAGCGAAAGGGCAAAGACCCGGTTGGTTTCGTTCTTGGCGTCATAAACCTTGGTTCCACTGCACGTGTTACCTCGATGTTTGATGACTATCCCCGGTGCAGGAGAGTTGCCCGCATGGACCGAACAGCCATCATCAATGCATCCGCAGTTCCGAACCCTCCCGGCTTGGTGCACAGAAGCAGTCCGTCTGCGGGTCCTCGCGATAATCGCCCCCATGCCAACCCTGAGATGAGTTCACCAAACACTCGCACCGCACCCGGTCGGAGCGACCTCAAGACAGCACATGCCGTATCCCCCCCACAAATCACAAGGCCTGCGACTTGCTCCGCATGAATCGAACGAGCAAAAATCCGGAGTCGCTCTTGAATGTCCGAGGCGGATCGCTGGTGCGTAGGAATCGAAAGCAAAACATCTTGCTTTTTCTCGATCGCTCGTTGGGCTTTGATCGCTCCGGTTTGGTTGAATGGGACCTCCACGACGCGACGATGATTTTTGAGGTAGGTTATCTGGTGGTCATTGACGGGGTTGCGCGAGCCACTCAATACGACAACCGGAAGCTCGGATGCCGAAGCGGCAGGTGACTCCCGCGAGTGTTTAGCAGAACGAGCGCTCGGCGATGGTTTTCGTCGCTGTTGGGTCATCCCATTGTCTTTCGCTAGCTCCTGAGCCAGCGAACTGGCTACATTGGCGGAACCGACGAGCAGAATCCGTTCGCGGTTCCGATACGCCCACTGCGCAAGCCTCGTCAGTTGAGCTGGCCGCTCGGCATCTATCAATGCATACTCCGTAGAATGATCGAACATGGACTTCTCCAAGTCGGCTGTATTGCGATTGGCGATAACGCGAACCAAGCTGGCTCCTTGCTGGTGAAGCAAATCCTGAACATCGAGGAGCCGTTGGCCATGAATGATTAACGAACCCTTGCGCAGCGTGCGGCCCTGTGGCAAGTTGGCAGGGCATACTGCGCAATGACGATCCAGCTTCCTCGCAATCGCATCCATCTCGGCAACCAGATTCCCCTTGCAGGTCGAATCAATCTTCTTATAGATAAGCGAGCATCCCCATCGTTCCAATCGTTTCACACCGGTATTAACAAGTTGCTGCGCCGAAGTAGGTTCAGCATTTCGTGAGTCGGTCGAGAGCACGACGATATCCGCTGTTGGAACGCAGCGCAAACGATTATTCAAGACCACGTCGACGTCGAAGCCATGATCGGCGAAGGAGGCTGCGACATCCATCGCTCCGGTCTGGTCATCCGCTAGGACTGCCCAACGTAATTTCTTCGTCTTAGACTCTATTTGGCTGTCGTCCACGATCTAACCTAATCTAAGTGATGCACAAACGGCGGATTGCTTACCAGCGCGACGTCATGGTCCAAGGCGGTGAAACCCACACCGGCAAGAGAAAGCATGTATTCGGAACGAAAACGGATATACTAGAACCGATTCGCGAGCGAATCTACTCGTTGGGGCCTGAGCGGCTTCATGAGTCAAGTTTTGTAGCAAAAAGTGGATGAATCCAGAAACGAGTCGTTCGAATCCTGATGAGACAACCATCGCTTCTTATCCTTTGGTTTCTTTGCAGCACCCTGATGGTTGAAGCTCAGGATGAGAACTCTGCGGATGCCCCCCAGCCTCAACGCGATCATCGTCCCAATGTACTGTTCATCGCAGTCGACGATTTGAATCACTGGGTCACGCATCTCAAGCGAAATCCACAAGCGCGGACTCCGAATATCGATCGCTTGGCTCGCATGGGGATGACGTTTACCAAAGCGTACTGCGTCGCACCATCTTGTGAACCGTCGCGAGCGGCGTTGATGAGTGGCAAGCGTCCCTGGGCGACAGGCTGCTACAAGAATGGCGACGAGTGGAAGCAGCGACTGACTCCAGGCGAGCAACTGTCAGGCCAGTTTTTGCAAGCTGGCTACTACGTTGCGGGAGCTGGCAAAATCTTTCACTCTGACAAGTACTTTGAAGACGAGTGGTCCGAGTACATGGACAGCCGCGGGCTGCATGTTGGCGGAAAGGGTGTCGATAAAAACGACGGGTATCATCAACCTCTTTCGATCGATCTGCAAGACGATGACTTGATGGATTGGCACACGGTCAATTGGTGCATCGATCGATTGAATCAATCCAGGGAACAGCCGTTCTTCATCGCATGTGGGTTGCACAAGCCCCATTTGCCCTTCGCGGTGCCGAGAAAGTACTACGATCTGTTTCCACTCGACACGATCGAACTTCCTCCGCATCGAGAAGATGACCTAGACGACATCCCTCCTGCGGGTCGCAAGATGGCGAACCCTGCTGGTGATCATGCGGATTTCCTGAAGTCGGGGCGATGGAAGGAGGCGATCCAAAGCTATCTCGCAACGTGTGCATATACCGATATGAACATCGGACGGTTGCTCGATGCGCTCGAAACGAGTCCCGCTCGCGACAATACCATCATCATCCTGTGGGGAGATCATGGATGGTCGCTTGGGGAGAAGCAACACTGGCGCAAATTCGCACTGTGGGAAGAGCCGACGCGGACCCCGCTGATTGTTGTAGCGCCGGGTACAACGACCGCTGGTTCGGTCTGCGAGCATCCCGTGGACTTGATGGCGATCTACCCAACACTTTTCGAACTCGCGGGCCTTCCGGTTCCTGAGCATGTGCAAAGCAAGAGTATCGTACCCCTGCTGAAGGAACCTCGTTTGCCATGGAATACGCCAGCGATCACCACCCACGGTCGCGGTAATCACGCGGTGCGGCTCGGCCAGTGGCGTTACATTCGTTATGCCGATGGAAGCGAGGAGCTGTATGACCACGCCCATGACGAATACGAATGGACCAATTTGGCAGATCGCGAGCAGTATGTCATGGTGAAAGCGGATTTGAAGAAGTATCTTCCGGATGTGGAAAAGCCTTCCAAGTGAGAGTAAGGAGGCGAAGCACTGCAGGCGAAACCGCGATCAAGGGGTGTGGTCGAGGCGACTGAATAGCTCGGCGACGTTGACTTGCCAACCGGGCAGAACATTGCCCCCATCGATGACTGCATCATCTTGGTAGACCGTGGCATTCTGTGCAGAGCGAAACACGGTGATGGTTCGGGTTCGATGATCGACCATCCAGAGCAACTCGACCCCCGCATGAAAATACTCCCGGCGTTTGCGAGACATTTCCGCGTAGGTGTTACTGGTGCTGAGCACCTCGATCACCAAATTGGGGACCAAGTCGGGAATCGGGTCGGTGGGGATTCGGCCGTTGGGCAATCGATCCCATGCAACGAACGCGACGTCAGGTCCTCGAACCGTATCTCCGAACAATCGCGTCATGCCGTCGGCCCCCGTCGCCACGCCGATGCGGTTGGAATCAAGGTAGTTGTTGAGCCATTGGAGTAAAATTCCAGCCAGAAGAGATTCTTGCCATCCCATGCTTTTCTCCACCAAAGTGCCATCCACGAGCTCGTACAGTCGTCTCTCGGTATTTCTGAGGTAGGTCACGTCATCCACGGTAGCCGTCCCGGGCGCGGGATCCGTTCGAATGCGCGACGCTGGAATATTCCCGAGATCATGAAGTCGCTCTTCCCAGGTTGTCGCTAATGCAATACTCATCGTCGTCTCACTGAAACTCTGTATTCGGTGCAACCAATTCCTCTATTTTAATACCTATTCAGGGTGGGTGAACAGGAGATAAGAATAGAAAGCATTTCCCTGCTCGCCTCACGATCATCGCACGATTCAATTTCACCGCCTCTCCCCTTGCGGTATATTGAAAAGGATGGGTAGGTGGAACGACTAGTCCTGCAAATCAGAAGCCGAACATGATGAGTAGCGCAGAACAACCTCAGTATCATAGCGTCGAGGAATACTTAGCGATCGAGGAACAGGCTCAAACAAAAAGCGAGTACATCGACGGTTGGATCCGCGCAATGACCGGAGCCACCAATCGACACAATTGCGTGAAAATTAATTGTCTTGTTTACTTGGCGAACCAACTAAAAGGACAGCGTTGTCGCCCCTTCGATTCCGACACCAAAGTCCGCATCGATCGCGAGGGTAGACGGCGTTTCTACTATCCAGACGTCCAGGTAGTCTGCCAGTCGAACCATCCTCTATCGGTCTTTCAAGATCAAC
>CAYXFO010000187.1:2616-8440 GCA_964464255.1 uncultured Pirellula sp. | reverse complement strand
AACCGGAAATCACGACCTGCGAATCGATACGTTAGCTTCGTATGATCGAACCCCATCAAGTGCAACATCGTCGCATGCAGATCATGCACATGCACCCGATTCTCGACCGCCTTAAAGCCAAGCTCGTCGGTGGCGCCGTAAGCTTGCCCACCGCGCACTCCACCACCTGCTAACCAAACGGTAAAGCCGTAATGGTTGTGGTCGCGGCCACTGATCGTTCCGTCATTGCTCCCCTTCTTGGGCATCTCCACTGTCGGCGTTCGGCCGAATTCACCACCCCACAAAATCAATGTCTCGTCGAGCAATCCTCGCTGTTCCAAATCCGTCAGCAACGCTGCGATTCCTTGATCGCACTCCTTCGCAAGTTTCCGATGGCCGTCGAAGATGCGGTCATGGTTGTCCCACGGCTGACCTTCCCCATGCCACAATTGCACGACGCGCACGCCTCGTTCGATGAGTCGCCGCGCGATCAGCATCTGCCGTGCCTGAACCCCGGGTCCATACATGTCGAGAACATGCTTGGGTTCGCTCGAGACATCGAAAACATCCAACGCCTCCTCCTGCATCCGATACGCGAGCTCCATCGACTGGATGCGAGCTTCGAGCATCGGATCGTGCGGCCGAGATCGAATGTGCTCGTCATTCATTTTCTGGATGAGATCCAACTCGCGTCGCTGCGCGGGTCGACCCAGCTTGCGATTGACGACATACTCGACCAGTCGGTCGACACTCTCATGCTTGGAGTCGATATAGGTTCCTTGGTAGATCCCCGGCAGGAAACCTGCCTGCCAATTCTGAGACTCCTGGATCGGATACCCGCCGGGGCACATTGAGATGAACGCAGGCAGATTCTGATTCTCGGTCCCGAGACCATACGTCAGCCACGACCCGACGCTCGGCCGCACCAATCGCGACTCGCCGGTGTTCATCAACAGGAGCGATGGCTCATGGTTTGGAACATCGGCGTGCATCGATCGAACGACACAGAGCTTATCGGCGTGCGCCGAAGCGGTCTTCTCAAACAACTCGCTTGCCTCGAGTCCCGATTGCCCGTGCTTCTGGAACTTGAAGATCGATGGATAGACATTGCCGGTCGGGCGCTCGGTTCTCGGTGCGCCTCCGGACATTTCTTGGCCAGCGTATTTTTCCATCGCTGGCTTGGGATCCCAAGTGTCGACATGGGACGGCCCGCCGTTAGCAAAGATATGGATCAGATGCTTGGCCTTGGCCGGGAAATGAGGTTGCTTGGGGAGCAGAGGGTTCGGCGAGGTTTCACCAGCCAGCAGTTCGCCGACGAGCCCCGGCAAGGCGAGAGCCCCGAGCCCCATGCCGCACCGATGCAGCAACTCCCGGCGCGTCCAGCGCATATTCAGCGAGGAGTCGTTCGGCGATTGCATAACTACGTCCCTCTTCGGTTTCCCAAAACATCAATCGATGAAACAAAATTCGTTGGTTAATAGCAATGCCTGTGCGGCCTGCTCCCATACACTCAAGGCACGCGTCTTTTGCGAGGTAAAGTGTTTTTCGCTGTTGGCGCGGACGCGGCTTTCGTCGTTGGATACGATGCGCACCTTCCACTCAAAAGTATCATTGCTGCTGTCGCCGAGACTGTCGGTTGCAAAGTCGATCGTATCTCCCGCCTGCACTTGAACCTCATCGATTTGAGTTTCGGTTTCACCGTGAACCACGGTCCACTGCCCCACCTTTTCCGATCCACGAACAATGATCGAACCCCGCACTCCGTTCCCATGCTCGCTGGGATGTTTCAGCACGCCGCGGACTCGAAGTTTTCCGTCCAAGGCCGCAGTCCAGCGCCGCACGACGGTTTGGTCGAGCCGCAGACCGGGATGACCATGGGTCGCCGACAGCAAGGCCCAATCAGAATCGGGATCGGGCAAATCGTCTTTCATTCCTTGCCAGCGATTATTGTGGAATCTTGGTAGAGGTCGAAAGCCATCGATGCGACCTGACTCGGGATCAAGGGTTGCGATTCCATAAGACCATTGGTTCTCCGGCGCCGAGGGTACTTGAATCTCGTTGGCATCGATCAACTCGGCCACCCACGCTCGCTCTCGGTCGGTGCATCGCCGCGCAAGTACTTGTTCAAACAAGTAATCGATCCCCGCATCGCGACCGCGTCGACTCGCCTCATTCGCAATCCCTTCGAGCATGCTCATCACCATGTCGCTGTTGAACAGGACCAGTCCTTGCTGGGGAACCGTGGTCTGGGATCGCTGGGGGACATGCACATCGGGAGTCGCAAAGTCAAAGGACCGGAACAACTGCGGCAGATTTTGACGATCGATGTAGGCATAGACCGTTCGCCGGTTCGAAAACGGCGGCGCGGTGATCGAGATGCTCTTGCCCCCGATCGCGCGATCCAAACGACCCGTGGCATGCAGCATTGCATCGCGTTGCGACTCAAAGTCCATCCGTTTGCGATTGGCTCGCCACAACAATCGATTCTCGGGATCAACGGCAAAGGCTTCGTCCCGATGCTCGCTCCGCTGACGATACGTCTTGAGCATCACAATGCGGCGAATCAGTTGCTTGGTACTCCAACCTTTTTGGACGAAGTCCCATGCCAGTGAATCGAGCACAACCTGCTGCGTTGGAGCTTCGGTCCGAAGTCCAAAGTCGCTCGGGGAATCGACCAGATGGGATCCGTACAGCCAACCCCAGATTCGATTGACCCAGACCCGAGCTGTTAATGGATTGTTGCGATTGGCGATTGCATCGGCCATCTCCAGTCGTCCGCTTGCGGTCTTCATTTCGACCGGCGACTCCGGTTGAAGAAATGAAATAAAGCGACGGGGAACTTCGGGACCTTGATTGCCTGGGTTGCCGCGCAGCAGGATACGAGTGGCTCCTTGCTCGGGGCGATCGACCAACCGCATCGGCGAAGGATCGCCACCCGGTTCATCGCTCTCCATATATGCGCTAGCAAGCGAATAATAGTCGGCCATGCTGACCGGATCGAATTTGTGATCGTGGCATCGAGCGCAGTTCGCCGTGATCCCCAACAGTCCGCGCGTCACGACATCGATACGATCATCCACGATATCGTGTTTATTGTTCAGGAATCGGCGTCCGAGGGTCAACATCCCCATCGCATCCAGGTTCCCCTCCGCGTTCTGCGGATCCAGCCGATCGCCGATCAACTGAAAGCGAAGGAATTGATCGTACGGCAGATCCTGTTGAAACGAACGGATCAACCAATCGCGGTATCGATAGGCATGCGCGTATTCGCGATCCTCTTGAAAGACGTAACCTTTGTTGTCCGCGTACCGCATGACATCCATCCAACGTCTTGCCATCCGCTCGCCGAAATGGGGAGACTGCAATAACCCATCCACCAGTTCCGCGTACCAGTTCGCAGATGCGTTGTTCGCGACCGCTTCGATCTCAACGAGGGTAGGTGGCAACCCGAGCAAGTCGTAATACAGTCGCCGCGTCAGTGTTCGACGATCGGCTTCTTCGGAGAGAGCCAGTTTTTGTTCCTGTAGCTTCAACGCGACCGACACATCGATCGGATCCCAGTCGGCCATGTGAGGTTGCGGAACGGGTGCCGAGGGTTGTGTGAGAGTCTGATACGCCCAATGCTTGGCAGCGATCGCCATGCGATCGGCGGTAGGATCCGGTTTGCCTGGTTCGGCGTCGGGACGGGGGTCAACCGCTCCGTCAGCGATCCAACGTTTGAAGTCGTCGATCTGCTCTTGGGGCAGCTTGCCATCAGGAGGCATTTGCAGGTTCGCATCCCCATATTCGATGGCTCGAATCAACAGACTCTGTTCGACGGCTCCGGGTACGAGAGTTGCCCCCATCGATCCACCTCGACGCATGGCCGAGGGGCCATCGAGCCGAAGCTGTCCCCCCAAATCCGATGCCTTGGAGCTGTGGCATTCGTAGCACCGTTCGACCAGAACTGGCCGGATCTTGCTCTCAAAGAAATCGACTTTCGGATCCTGTCCCTTCCCGACGGAAAAACAGGAGATCACTCCAAGCAATGCCAGCGCGATCCGTCTTGGCTGGATTCCCAAGTCCAGGTTGTCGGATCTGACGGAGTTGTCGGGTCGACGACGGATTGGAAGGTGTGGATATGCTGCGCCAGAGGTCAACTAGGCACCTTGGGGGTAATGGGAAAGAGGCAACTCTCGGCGAGAATGGGGGTGGGTGGCTGAACCAGCCAGTCGCGGACGACGTCTCTAGTATACCTGCCGAAACCCAAAAGACACAACCTAGACGGTCAGACCGGGAGATCTATCCCGAAGCCGCGCCATGCGTTACATTCGCAGAGGTAGCTCACGTCGCTGTGGCGAAATGGCAGACGCATTGGACTTAAAATCCAAGGACCCTTTAACAGGTCGTGTGGGTTCGACTCCCACCAGCGACACTTCTCCCCCGGATATTGGCGAATCGACCGTGACTTGCAGCCTCCGACAACGTATAGTCGTTACAGGGTCGTTAGTCATTCCTGCCATCCTTAAATCGTCCATGATACGCGTCGCTTTGATCCTGCAAGTCATCATTGGCCTGATCGTAGGTCCGAACGGATGTTGCTGCGCCGGTCATCGCATCGGCGGCCTGTTTTTGCGTGCCGTACCACCGACAATCGACTCTTGTTGCGATGCCATCGACGATGAACACGCAGTTGCCTCCTGTTGCTCCCATTGCACGGTCGTTTCGGAAAAAGAGACCTCTAACCCACACGCTCGTACTCCCGTCGCTTATCGATCTTGTTGTCAGAAGACCGAATCCTGCTTGTGCGTTGCATCGATTCGCCCGAGCATACATCGCGTCCAGATAGATACAGAACTGAGTCTGCTGACCGACTACACCAAAATTGTCGTATGGCGCGTCACTGAGCTTGAACGGGAAATCGCTTCGGCAATCGCGTCGGCTCGTTTGTCTTCGAGTATGAGCCTGCGCGCATTCGATCAGCCTGGCCGCGCGTGTGCGATTCTGTATCAGCGTTGGAATTGCTGATTACTCTCAACGAATCTCTGACGGGATCGACCCTGAACAGATCGTTCGGCTGCGTGTCCGAATGACATCAGGGAAAGAGAACAGTTGCTCGATATCGATGCGACTGATTTCAACAAATGGAAATGTTTGATAGGTTTTCGTTTTGTTCTCAAGGAAAAATGATCATGAAAAAATATGTAAGTCTGTTTGGTTTGGTTGCCGTGGTAGCAACCATCGCCGCGATCGCAGGAGCCGCAAGCCTCAACGGTGGCAAAGGGCTGATGCCGACATCGTCTGGTTTGAAGAACAAGGGTGCCAGTGACTGCAGCCCATGCTGTATCGATGGCACTTGTTGCATGGAAACCGGTGTCTGCCCATGCGGCACCTGTAGCTGTGCATGCTGTGACCAGAACGGTTGCTGCGTCCCTAGCGGTAAAGCGGTTGCCGCGATGAGTTCGTGCTGCGAAAGCAGCAAGGCGGTAGCCGCCAAGGGATCGTGCTGCGAAAGCAGCAAGGCCGTGGCTGCCAAGGGATCTTGTTGCGAAGGTCAGGAAGGCGAATGCAGCGAAGGGAAGGTTGTGACCGTTGCAGCCAAGAGCGAGTGCTGCGAAGGCAAGGACGCAGCTTGCTGCGAAGGTAAGGACGGAGCTTGCTGCGAAGGTAAGGACGGCGAATGCTGCAAAGACTCCGAAGCAACTGTTGGCACTGAGTCGGCTGTTAATACTGAGTCGACCAGCACCACCGAATCGTCGAACGGTTCAGAAACCAACTAAGGTCTCTCGTCCGGAAGTTGATAGATAGATAGATAGAAACGACCTGGGATGACCGGGTCGTTTCTTTTTCGAAGGCATGCCGATCT
>CAYXFO010000187.1:0-2516 GCA_964464255.1 uncultured Pirellula sp. | reverse complement strand
CGGAGCGCAACATCCTACTGCGCCGGTGCGTGTTTCTTGGGTTTGTAGATCTCGGTCGCGGTACCGAAGTGAACCTCGCCTGCGTTCATCAGTGTTTCGCTCAATGTTGGGTGCGGGTGGATCGACTCGGTCACATCGCGGACTTCGCAACCCATCTCGATGGCGAGCACCGCCTCGGCGATCAATTCTCCTGCGCCTGATCCGACGATGCCGCAACCGAGCACTCGATGGGTTGCTGGATCGACGAGCCATTTGGTAAGGCCATCGGTGCGACCCAATGCTTGTGCGCGACCACTCGCGGCCCATGGATAGGTATCCACTTCATAAGGGATTCCCTCCTTCTTGGCGCGATCCTCGGTCAAGCCTGCCCACGCGATTTCCGGATCGGTAAAGACGACGGCAGGAATAGCGTGTTTGTCGAAGGTCACGTTGCGACCAAGAATGACTTCGATTGCGACCTTCGCTTCGTGGCTGGCTTTGTGCGCGAGCATTGGTTCGCCAGCGACATCCCCAATCGCAAAGATATGTGGGTCTGCGGTACGTTGCTGTTTATCGCACAGCGCGAACCCTCGTTCATTCAGTTGTACGTGCGTATTTTCGAGTCCGATATCGCGGCTGTTGGGTCGACGACCTACGCTGACCAATACGCGGTCGAATCGCTCATGCCCAAACTTGCCGGGCCCTTCGAAGGTGACTTCGACTTGATTGTCGATCTCTGCGACCGAGCCGACCTTGGTGTTCAAGTAAATACGGTTGTCGAACAAAGTTTTCAGTCGTTTCTGCAATGGGGCGACCAAATCGCGATCTGCACCAGGGAGCAGACCATCGGTCCATTCCACGACGCTCACCTTGGAACCGAGATGTGCATAGACCGTCCCCATTTCCAAACCGATGTAACCGCCACCGATCACCAACAAACGCTCCGGAATGTCGGTCAACTGCAGGGCACCGGTCGAATCCATCACTCGCGAGGATCCGACTTGGAAACTCGGTGGCATCGCAGGCACGCTGCCGGTGGCGAGCACGCAATGATCGAAGGTCAGTTTCCCGCCTTCCGGGATGCTCGGGTCGTTTCCTTCCAAGACGAGGGTTGTGGAATTCTCGAAGCGACCACGCGCACGGATCACTTTGACGTTGCGGCGTTTGGCGAGTTGTGCCAGACCGCCGGTCAGCGTCTCGATCACCTTGTCTTTTCGAGCACGGACTTTGTTGATATCGATCTTGGGAGTAGGGTACTCAATCCCCCAGCCCTCGGTCAGGTCATGCGCTTCCTCGATGACTTTGGCAACATGCAGCAAAGCCTTCGAAGGAATGCAACCTCTCAGGAGGCAAGTTCCTCCGAGCTTTGGTTCGAATTCGACAATGGCGACTTCGAGACCTTCGTCTGCCGCTAGGAACGCGGCGGCGTATCCACCAGGACCACCGCCCAAGACCACAACAGGTACGTGCATGGTTGGATTACCGAGACAAGAATTCGACGACGATGTTAGCGTTCACTGGCAACGAGATATCGCTTTGACCGGGTTGCCCGAGGACCGAAGCTTTCAGGCTTTCGGTGTCGAGTGCGACCCAATCGAGCGGCGTCGGCGTATTATTTGCAATGATGCCTCGGTAAAGATTCCGAATGTCCTCGTTGCTTCGCACTTCGATCACATCGCCTGGACGAAGCATGTAGGAGGGGCTGGTAACTTTGACGCCATTGACTTTGAAGTGTCCGTGGACGATTCCCTGGCGAGCTTGCGGTCGCGTCTTTGCCAGACCGATACGGCGCAGGACGTTGTCAAGTCGGCGCTCGCACATCAGCAGAAGGGTCTCACCGGTGTTCCCCTTCTTGCGGACCGCATCATCGAAGTAGCGACGCAATTGGCGTTCACCCAGTCCGTAGTAGTATTTGATCTTTTGCTTCTCAGCCAAGGCGGTGCCGTAGTTGCTGGTTCGGCGATTGCGAGGATGCATCCCCGGCGGATTCTCGCTCCGCTTTTCGTAGGCTCGAACGCAACCTGCGCTTTCGTAAAGTAGTGCGCCGAAGCGTCGATTGATGCGGGCCTTGGGGCCGGTGTAACGTGCCATGACTTCAATGCTCCTGAATGCCGATGGTGCTCATATCCCGTCAACGACACCCGGCGACTCAGCCAGGGGAAGCGGGAAAAAATCTTGTAATTACCGAGAAAGTATGGGAAAAGTCGCTGATTCAACAACCCCAAAATCGTGGAACGACGCTCCGCGTCGTTACTGTTTTCAACTCCCGACGCCTGCAACCTCGAGAAATGCGACTCATTCCACGACGCGGAGCGTCGTACAACGACCGAGAAACATGGATTTCATCGGAGACCGGCCGCCAGCACCTGATTCCAGAAGGAAACCGGTTGCGACCGATCGCCACTCCACACCAAAACTCGTCCGTCTGCGAATCCCGCCGTGACCCAGCCCGGGTCGTCGCCCGACATGGCCAGCGACAGCGGACTCTCTCCGTCCCATGTGTAGCGAGCATCCTCCTCGATCGACCACTCGGTTTT
>CAYXFO010000186.1:0-8462 GCA_964464255.1 uncultured Pirellula sp. | reverse complement strand
GCCTCTGCGATATCGCCCGCAGTCTGCCATGCTTGAGCGATGCAAATCGTCGCTCCGCGCCGACTCTCTTCCTCTTGTCGTTCTCGTTCGAGCCGCTCGATGAGTTTGTCGAGTTGATTGGTTTGTGAATAGAGAGGTACCAGCTTGGTCACCATGCTGGTTTTGTCGGTAATATCCTCCGATGTGTCATAAGCTCGCCAGTACAACTCGATCGCCTCGTCGGTCCGCATCTGATCCGCGAGCGCAGTCCCGAGGGTCATCATCAGGCCCGGTTCGTTCGGATTGATACGGATCGCTTTGCGCAATGCCTGCATCCCTTCCTCGGTTTCGCCGAGCCGGAAGCAAGTCTGCGCGTAGAACTCGTAGTTCTCCGTTTTCGATGGAGCCGCGACGATCAATTGCTTGGCTGCGTCGAGCGCTTGGTCCTTGCGTCCCAACTAGGTTTCCAGTCGCGTGACACTCGTCCAGTGATCGCTGATCGAACGGCGATCGGCTTGGGTCAGTTTTCGAAACAGATCGGCGGCTCGACCAAAGTCCCCGGCGCTCTCCGCGATACGGGCCGCTGCCGTGAGAGCAACGATCGATTGCGGATCTTTCTCGATCGCTTTGTTGATCGTTGCGGTCGCTGCATCCCATTGACGCAAGGCTTCTTGATAGCGAGCCAATCGATACCAGTCGCTCGCTTTCGATGCAGGGTCGGCATCCAATTGCTTCTCCATGGCTTCGACGATCGCTTCGAGTCGCTGGCCGGTTTGCAAGACATCGATCTGCGTGTTGAGGACCGATTCCAGTTCCTCATCGTTTGCCGATAGTTTCTCTGCTTGATCGACCAGCTTGATCGCTTCGTCGAAACGGGCTGATTTGTTGTGATACTCGGCACCCTTGAGTACCAACGCAAAGTCTTTGGGGGCGAGCTCGATCGCTTGCGCGATGTTCAGGCACGCGTCCTCGCCGTATCCAAAGCTGTTGTAGATCTCAGCGAGCCGGGCCAAGTTGTCGGCATTGCGTCGATCCCCCTGAGCGATCGCTTGCCAAACTGCCTTGGCTTCGTCGGGCCGTTTCTGGATCGACAGGAACTCGCCCAAGTACTCTCGATACTGCGGTTCGCTCGGTGCAAGATCAACTGCTTTGCGATAGAGCGATTCGGCTTCTTCGAGCATTTGGTTCTGGCGGCAAAAATCGGCGACCTGTGCGACCATGACGGCATCGTTCGGATTGGGGTCCAGCATCCGGTTCCAAATCGAGAACGCCTGCTTGCGACGGTCCGCTTCGGGTTTCTCCTTGTTGCGGAGCACCATCTTGCCCCAATCGCGCAGGTAGTCGGCGTTGTTGGGAGATGTTTTGAGCAGTTGCTCGTACTGCGCAGCGGCGTCTTCGAATCGTTTGTCCTCGGCCAACAGGTCGATATAGGTCTTGCGAATGTCCGCGCGATTGGGGGCAAGGGTCAATGCCTTGTTCAGCCATGTCGCAGCTTCGGGATTGCGAGCCGATTGCTTCAGGAACCGTGCTACGCGGTTCATGGCTTCGATATCCTGCGGGTGACTCTCAAGCCAGGTCTGGTAGTAGCTCACCAATCCGTCTTGATCTCCCGTTCGAAGGAAGCAGTCGTCAATTCTTCGTCGGACATCTCGGTAGAGCCAACCGTCCGGGTTGAGATCCGCCAAGAGTCCTTCCATGCGGCGGATCCCTTCGGGCTTATCTCCCTTCTTGACGATCAGTTCCGCGGCGGTGATCGCAAAGGTCGTTTTGCGATAATCGTCTTTCGAAGTTGCTGCGAGTTTCTCGTAGCGAGGGAGAGCCTCCGCAGTTTGCCCTTCTTCGGCGAGCGTGACTGCGATTTGCTCGAGCACGCGCGCATCGTCCGGGTAGAGTTCTTCGAGCCGCTTCCATACCTTCATCGCTTCGTCGGTACGCTGGGCACGCTGATGGACGCGGCCGAGTTGCTGAAAGATCTCGAGCTCGTCAGCTCGTTGCGGTTTTCGCTGCAGTGCGCGTTCGAAGGATGCGACCGCGGCCGATGAATCGCCGATCCGAATTTGCGATTGGCCGAGGTAGTAACTGGCCAGCGGGTCCTTGGTGCGTAGCGATTCGGCTTTCTTGAACGCTTCGACCGCTTGCGCATCGTTGCCGCGCTGGTACTCGATCATTCCGAGAATCATCCAATGCTCGCCAGCCGAGTTCGCTGCACGCGCGGTCAACTCGGAAACGAATGCATCGAGAGTTCCGAACTCGACGTGGTGCCCGTACACTCGATCCAATGCTGTCCCACGCCGCGGGTTTTTTTCCAGCACCGTGACGAACCTCGCAACTGCGGCCAGCTGCTTTTGCTCTTCCTGGTCCGGTTCTTGGCTAAAAGTCGTTCTGCCTGATATCGCGCTCGCCAAACAAAAAATGACGAACGAAAAGAGACAATACCAACGAAAAGCAAGCAACATGATGGTTCCTTCTCTTCATCCTGCATGAGTAGTCCGCGAATGATCTGTTCAGGAAATAGCATAACATCCGGAGACTAGGATTTCACGAAATCTATCGCTTTCGTAAGGAATATGTGATAACCTTTGAAATTATCGTATTCGCCTAAAAAGGGGTGGCTGGTTTTGAGTTGGAGCAGGCTTCGGTTTCGTCCTAAGGATAGTGACCATGAGTGAACTGGTTTCGAAGGTGCGCGGTGTGCGCAAGCGGCAACAGCTTGCTTGGCTTTGGCAGGCTGCTTCGTTGGGGTTATTGGCAGGCGGGTTAGTGGCCTGTGGGCTGGCAATCACGAAGCGGTTGCAAGGCGATCTGTTTCCATCGACCTGGGTTGCCATCAGCACACTCATCGGCTTGAGTGTGGGAGTGATCGTGGCCCTGATCCGATTTCGATCTCTCCATGCAGCGGCTCGCGAAATCGATCGCACGTGTGCTCTCAAAGATCGCGTCGTAACCGCTCTCGATTTCCAAGGTCGGTCGCGATCCGGGCATGCTCTTACTCCTGTGCAGGAACTCCAGCTTCAAGATGCTGAAGTTCATGCGCGAACCATCGACCCAATCCAAGTAGCACCAATAACACTTCCTCGCGCCTTCGTCACCGCGCTGGTCGTCAATCTTTGCGCTGCGGCAATCCTATTGGTTCCGGTCCGGTCCGAAAACCTAATCGCAACACCAACGATCAATGAAGTCGTCAATCGCCAAGCAGACAAAGTCCAAGAGAGTCTGCAAGAGCTTCTCGCCATTCAAGAGGAACAAAAGGATCCGGAATTGGAAAAGCTCTTGCAAGAACTGCAATCCGTTCTGCAGGAGATGAAGGAGCCTGGGGTCGATCCCAAAGAAGCGATGGCCAAACTCTCCGAAATGGAGTCGGCCTTGATGGACATGCAAACGCAACTAAAGGATCCTGAGTCGCTGGCCCAAATGGAAAAGGTCGGAGAAGCCCTCGCGCTGTCTCCCGCGATGGCTCAAGCGGGCAATGCGCTCGCCAAGGGTGAAATGGACAAGGCCGCCGAGCAACTCGCCAAACTCGAGATGCCCGAACTGGACCGTCAAACCGAAAAGGCCATGCTCGAGAAACTCGAGCAAGCCAAGAGTCAACCGAACAAGAACGACGGTACCTCGCAAAAGAAACCTGAGAACAGCATCGATAAAGCTGCTGAGCAAATGTCTCAAGGTGTCAGCCAAGGGAATCGATCGAAGTTCAGCGAAGGTGCGAAAGGCTTGAGCGGCGAGGCCAAGAAGCTATCCAACAAGAAGAAGCTCAGCCTCATGCTCAAAAAGCAATGTCAATGCTTGAGCGAATGCAAGTCGGAGTGCGAGTCGGAGTGCCAGTCGCAAAGCGAATCGAAATCCAACAAGCCTGGTAATAAAGCAGGCAAATCGTCCGGTGATAAAACGCCCGGTGACAAAACACTGCAACTTGCTGCCAAACAGCAGATGAAGCTCAAGGGGCAAGAGACCGGGCAAGGCCAATCCGACATCGAGACCGAGAAATCGAACCCGCAGGAAGAGGAATCGCTCCGGGCCTATCGCGAACAAGCGGAAAAGTTCGAGAGCCTCAGCGAGTCCGCTTTGGAAACCGAGTCGATCCCAATGGGCCACCGCCAGACGATTCGCAAGTACTTCGAATCGATCCGCCCCTCCAGCGACCAGGTCGATCAGGTTAAGGACAAAACGAAATAGCTGAAACGGACGGTGGGCAGAAAAATGCGTGGGCAGAAAAATCTGCGCACGAGGGACGGTATGATCCGAATCCATCTCTCCATTTTGTGCACTTCCATGTCCACCAGTTGTCCGGTGATTAGGCCTTGAGCTCTTGGGTTGTTGGCAACGCGTCGCCTATGTCTTAGGGCAAGTTAATTTTACTCAGGCTCCCCGGTGGCCTTGCGCCACCGGAAGCCAAGGTTCAAAGCTAAACGGACCGTTGCCAAAAACGCACCCCGGTTGTCTTGTGCAACCGGATGAAAAGCTTTCTTAGCTAGAGATGCGATCGGATTTGACGTACAGTTGATAAAGATCAAAGCTCCAACAAGCAACGAAGGGATTTATGGCATCAAGTAGAAATGACGCTAGTATCCATATTCGACTCAGTAGCGAACTGAAAAGAACGATCGAAGATGCGGCCGCGGAAATGGGGCTGAAAGTAAGCGATTTTGCGGTTTTGCACCTCGTCGAATCGGCCAGAAGGATTCTCGATGAACAGCAGTCGACGCGATTGAGTGATCGGGATCGAAAGCGATTCGTTGCCATGCTGGATGATGAGGCCAGCAAGCCAAAAGCATCGCTCCAAAAAGCTGCCGTACTTTACAAGAAGCAAGTTGATTGATGGCCATGGTACCTCCTATCCCCCGCGTTTTGATTTGCGGCTCGATCAATCGGGATCTGGTGATCCGAACCAGTCGACTTCCCTCGCCTGGCCAAACGCAAATCGCGTATGGTATGGAGGAAGTGTCCGGGGGCAAAGGAGCGAATCAAGCGGTCGCAGCGGCACGCTTGGGCGCCGAAGTTTGCATGCTGGGTTGCGTAGGAAACGATGGCTTTGCTGCCACGCTCAAAAACAACCTCGCTCGCGAAAACATCGATACGCAATGGATCCGGTCCGTGCCTGGCCCGAGCGGAATCGCGATTGTCTCCGTCGATGACGATGGCGAGAACTCCATCTTGGTCGTCCCAGGTGCCAATGGGCAGTTGAGTCCAACACAGATCGACGACGCGATCGAAGCGTTCGAATGGGCGGATTGGATCGTACTGCAGCTTGAGATTCCTATCGATACGGTCAAGCATGCGATTGCGATCGCCGGACGCACCGGCAAACGAATCATACTCAATCCCGCGCCTGCTCCTTTGCGATTCGATGACGAGCTTTTTCATGTCGATCTACTCTGCCCGAATCAATCCGAAGCCGAGGCGATTCTCGGAATCACAATCAAGGACATCGATGACGCACGAGCCGCAGTCATCGCACTTCGCCAACGAGGGGTGAAGCAGGTGGTGATCACTCTAGGAAGTCAGGGTGCCGTTGTCTGCGACGGGATCGATAACACGAGCCATTGGGTTCCTTCGGTTTCGGTCGATGCAGTTGACACCACTGCGGCTGGGGATGCGTTCATCGGTGCAATGGTAACGAGGCTTGGTCTTGGCGATTCGTTGCTCACTGCGGCAAGGTACGCTGCATCTGCCGCTGCGCATGCGGTCACCATCCCTGGGGCTCAGCCCTCTCTTCCGAACCAGGAGGAGGTACTCGAGATCCTCGATGGGGGCGACTCATAGTTGCTCGTGTATTGCAAGGAAGCAACGCGACTCGTGATAAATGGAGTTGTACTTTTCGGGTTCATCCCAACCCGAAGTGTGAGTTTTGAAGTTGCGATTTTGGATTTAATCACAACCCGAAACGTAAGTGAGGGATGGACTTACGTCGCTCGCGATGTTTTCCCTCGTGCGTCCCTCGCTCACGCGTCGGGTTGGGAAAGTCCCTCGCTTACGCGTCGGGTTGGGAAAGTCGCTCGCTCACACGTCGGGTTGGGAGAGCACCTCTGAAGGGGCTATGAGGTACACGAAGAGACGACCTACCTTTCGCTACGCGAAATGGAGAGGCTTGCGACCAGGCCCGTTGTTAGGAGAGTGAACCAACCGACAACGTAGATCCCACCGGAATGCCTCTGGCCAAGCAGCCCTTGCCAATCGCTGAACCAATCCCATGGAAACGGGAAAATGGTGAAGTTCATCCAGAAGTACAGCGTTGAGGTAATAGCAAGGCCAATCCCAGCGAATCGCCGAGCTGATCCCGCAACGGTTCCGCGATGTGCAGAATAAAACGCAAGCCAAATCAGCAGCGCAAGCGGCAGTGTCACCAGGAAGACGAGCCCCAGCGAGGTCGCATGAAAGTCTGCTTGCGAGAATTTGGCTAAGTACGTCTTCACGACGATACTTAGCGCGACGATCGGCAAGATATACAAGAAGGGTGCAAAACGCCCGCCCACTATGACCACCATCGGAAGCAGTCCCATGAGGATTCCGATCTCATGGACCAGTACGAATACGGATTTCTCGAAGTACCAACCCACGAGCAAGACATACACATAAGACCCGATCAACCAGCCCTCGAATGCAGGTGACAACCGTACATCAACATCCGTGGCGACGCGACAGACCCTGTGCCGGTGAATCCAGCAACCTAGACACAAACAGGCGCCAGCGATCATCCCAAAGGTGACCTCCATCATGTTCCATGAGTTCGCTCCGATGCGCCAACCTACCCCTTGGGTATAGGCAGCTGCATTCCATGCTTCGGCCGCTTGCAACGATTGACCGATCGGAAAGCCGAGCCCTCCCGCGATCCCCCAGAGACCGAGCAGGACCGGCAACGGATCTCGCTTGATCGCAACGAAGTAACCCATCAACCCTGCGAACGCGATGAGCAATCCGCCCCACACCTCTGGTCTCGGTTTGACATTGCTCGCGTCTTCCCATTGCCAGTGATCCGAGAAGTAAAAATAGGGCAGTTGCTTGTTCGGTGGATCGAATGGGCTATTGATTAGCCAGCGACCGACGAAGAATAGGAGGATGAGCGCGATTCCGATGGCAAGCATCTCCCGAGGCGAGACTTTGCGAGGACTCAGGCCGATGCCCAGAAACAGACCTCCAAATCCAATCCACAGACTGCCCTTGATCGCCAGACCGATCATTCCCCATCGATACGCGGCAGCGTTCCAGCGGGGATCGGCAACATTGCCATGGATCGATGCGTCCATGGTTAGGCCGATCGTCTGGCCATAGGTCATCGAGCCGCCGAAGCCGATGGCCAGGATGAGTAATCCGACGGCGCGTGCACCTTGCAGTGCGGTGGCTTGTGGCAAGACCATCAGCACGATCACCAAACCGACGAGGACGCCAAAGATCATCGCGCCGGTTTCATGCCCGTATTGACCGCGGATCCCCCATGCCATCCCACCGGCAATCGCCGCCAGCGGTAACGATCGAACCAGAAGTCCTATTTCGCTCTTTGCCATAGCCATCTCGTTGGAACATCCATTTGAACACCATGTACCGGTGTTTCGCTAGGTGGCCATCTTATTCGATTTGCAGCTTTACATGTTTCGCTTGGTATGCATAGTTCCATGAACGCTTGCGAAAGACCTCGTACATGCTATACCGATTCACCAACGATCTTCCGGGCCTAAGATGATGGGCACAACTCGGACTTTTCCGTTGGCAAAAAAAACGATGCGTTTGCGATTGCTTAGATATCGAACAGCTCGGCGAGCTTTAACCTCGCGTCGGGTTTGCACTGCGGCGCTATAACGTCTGGAGCTACATGCATCTCAATTCGTCGATACCTTCCATCATGGATATCGCTCATAATATGAATTCGCTGGTTGGGGATATCGACGACCCAATACTCGGCTACACCGCCTTCACTATACAGATCAGCTTTTTCCCGCAGGTCATCGCTCAGGCTACTGTCGGACACTTCAATCAACAGCAACACGTCTGCCACCGTGGGACGCCGCCGTCCATAACGGTTGGGGCGGAGCCACAACACATCTGGCTCGGGACGATTGTCTTGGAACACGAAACCAGCTTGTACACGTACGTTGCAGTCCTTTCGAGTTGTGTTTCGCACCGACCAATCGTTGAGGAACTCGATATGATCGTCGTGAGCGGGTTCAGCGGGATTTATAAAACGCAACTCTCCGTGTATCAACTCGACTTTCCTGGGACCAATCATATCAAAGGCACCTCGCGCCACCATCGCATCAAAATCTGCTCCGGTAATTCGTGCTAGCGTACTCATTGAACTCTCCATGACGAGACGGTCTACAAAGGTGCGTCGCCGGGAACGCGCAAGACGCATGCCATCGATTATCATAGCTGCATTGTTGCTAATTTGCAGGCCGACGCCAAGAGTCTCCTCGCAACCTAGATTTGAGGCTCTTCCGCAGAATTAGTGGGTAAAAACACTTCTGAGGACTGGTAAGAGCAGGACGTTGGAT
>CAYXFO010000185.1:1610-8467 GCA_964464255.1 uncultured Pirellula sp. | reverse complement strand
GCCAGTTCGCGCTGCACATCGGCCATCTCTTGCTCGATCTGTTCGAGCGCTTCATCGATCTCTTCGTCGGTCTCTTCCTTGAGTTGTCGCTGGGCCAGTTCCAGTTGCCTCAACCGCCGTTGCAGCGAATCGATTTCGGCAGGAACGCTATCCCGTTCCATCGCCAACCGAGCAGCCGCTTCGTCGACCAAATCGATCGCCTTGTCGGGAAGAAAACGGTCTGCGATGTAACGATGGGACAGCTTGGCCGCTTCGACCAATGCCGCATCGCGAATCTTGACCCCGTGATGGACTTCATAGCGCGGCTTCAAACCGCGAAGAATGGTGATTGTATCCTCGACAGACGGCTCACCGACATAGACCGGTTGGAATCGGCGTTCAAGCGCTGCGTCCTTCTCAATGTGTTTGCGGTATTCATCGAGAGTCGTTGCACCGATGCATCGCAATTGCCCACGAGCCAGTTCGGGTTTCAGTAACTGTGCAGCATCGCTCGATCCCTCAGCCGATCCAGCACCGATCACGGTGTGCAGTTCATCGATGAAGAGGATCACTTCTCCTTCGGCATCCTTCACTTCGCGAATCACTGCCTTGAGTCGCTCTTCGAATTCGCCCCGAAATTTGGTTCCGGCAACCAAACCACCCATGTCCAGCGCGATCACGCGGCGGTTCTTCAGCGATTGAGGTACGTCCCCTTGCACGATCCGTTGGGCCAACCCTTCTGCAATCGCCGTCTTGCCGACTCCAGGTTCGCCGATCAAGACCGGGTTGTTCTTCGTGCGTCGCGAGAGAACCTGGATCACGCGACGGATTTCGCTGTCGCGACCGATGACCGGGTCGAGTTTGTTTTTGGCTGCCAGTGCGACGAGATCGACGCCGTACTTTTCTAACGCCTGGAATTTTCCTTCCGGGCTTTGGTCGGTGACTCGCGCGCTACCGCGAACCGATTGCAGGCCAGCCAAAATCTCTTTCTCGGTGACTCCGAGCAACTTGAGCAACTCCGATACGTTTTTGTCCCCGCGGCACAATCCGATCAGCAAGTGCTCGGTGCTGATGAACTCGTCCTTCATCCCTTCGGCAGCGGTGCCCGCCGCCTCGAGCGACTTTTGCAACTGGGGACCGATACCCGGTTGCCGCCCACCGCTCGAGCGAGGAAAGCGTTTGATCTCGCTCTCGGTCGTCGATTGAATTTTGTCTACGGGAGCCCCGATCTTCTTGAGCAATGGAACAACCACTCCCCCCTGATCCTGCAACAGTGCCGACAGAAGATGAAACCCCTCGATCTCCGGATTGCCCAAAGAACTCGCCATCGACTGAGCTCCAACAATCGCTTCCTGGGCCTTAATCGTTAATTTGTCCATTCGAAATGCCATGAACTTATATCTCCTGTCGTTTCGCGTGCTCGTATTGGCAGTTGACTGTGCCGGTTCCCATCGGCAACGCAAATGCCGGGCCAAAGTCAGCGCAGGGCCTGCATACAAAATGGCTCCGATTATATACAATCGAGAAAAAACCCAAGGAAAGCGAAGTTATGAAAGCCAAGACGCTGCGAGAAAATAGCGATCCGCCGGAGAAGGGCGAGGCGGGCCCCAACCGCGTCCGAATCGTCGAAGGGATCCTCAAGCAGATCTTCAATGGCAGATTCCTGCCCGGCGATCGATTGGTCACCGATCGGCTCGCCCGCGAATTCCAGGTCAGCCAAACCCCGATCCGAGAAGCGATCGGCACCCTGGCCGGGATGGGGGTCTTGGTCGTGAAGCCGAATTGCGGTGCCGTCGTTCGTCCCTTTTCCCCCCGCGAAGTACGCGATATCTGCCAAGTACGACGACGACTCGAAACCCTCGCGATCGTGACCGCGTGCGGCCGCATCCCCAAAACGAAGTTGCAATCGCTCCGAGAACAAACGGAAAGGCAATCGAAGTTATCGCTCCCGATCAGTCGGCGAGAAATCGAACTGGTCAAGAAGTCGGACACGCTGCTGCACGACTTGATTCGCAACGCAACCCGGAACCAATTCTTGGCCGATGAACTCGATCGCATCATGGTCTTGGTTCGTGCCATTCGCGATGCCGCCTGGAACCGGCTCTGGGAACAATCCAGTCCGGATCTTGCCTTCGTGGTGGTAGAAGCCAAGGAGCATTTGGAGATCATCGATGGATTACTGAATAATGATCCCAAGCGTGCGCAGCGCGCCTTGCATCGCCATCTCCAAAGCGGTGCTCGTTACATCGTTCGTGCCGTTGAGGAATAAAGAAATGAATGACAGCCCTCGACCCGGAATCAGCGTTCAAACACTGCATGTCCGCAATATGCGAAGCCGAGTGGTTCGTTGCGGAATGTGGTTGTCGTTTGTGTGGTTCGCCATAAACGTTAGTGCGATCTCCACGGCACAGGAGGCAACCCCAAGGAACATCGATTTCGGTCTGCATATTCGCCCGATTCTCTCCGAGCATTGTTTTCATTGCCACGGTCCCGACTCAGCCCATCGCCAAGCCGATCTACGACTCGATGATGAGCAGACCGCTCGTTCGGTGATTGTGTCCGGCAGTGCGCATCAAAGCGCACTCTGGGGTCGTATCATCAGCGATGATCCGGAGCAGGTGATGCCTCCACCATCTGCTCGAAAGACGGTGACGCAGTCCCAGAAGGAACTCTTGAAGCGCTGGATCGATGAAGGGGCAGTGTGGGGAACGCATTGGTCTCTTGCACCTCCCTCGCGAAGGCCGCTTCCCGATGTTTCATCGGATCCATGGGCTCAATCAACGATCGATGCCTGGGTATTGCAGGGGCTCCGCTCTCATCAATTGCAACCTGCCCCACTGGCCGATCCGTACACCCTGGTTCGCCGCATCCATCTGGATGTCATCGGAATCCCTCCGAGTGCCGCTCGGGTACAGCAGTTTGTTCTAGACTCCCAAGCCGATCGAAAACGAGCGATCGAAACCCTGGTCAACGAACTGCTCGAGCGACCGGAATTCGGCGAGCATTGGGCACGGTTGTGGTTGGATCTGGCCCGATACGCCGACACAAAAGGCTACGAAAAAGATCTCAAACGCGACATGTGGCCCTATAGAGACTGGGTGATCGATGCTCTCAATCGCGATATGCCCTTCGATCAATTCACCATCGAACAACTCGCGGGAGATCTTTTGGAAAGCCCGTCGCTCGATCAACGAATTGCGACCGCATTTCATCGGGCCACCCTAAGTAATGACGAAGGAGGCACGGACGACGAAGAGTTCCGCATCGCCGCTGTCAAAGATCGTATCGACACCACAATCCAAGTATGGATGGGGTTGACGATGGGGTGTGCCAAATGCCACTCGCACAAATACGACCCGATCACCATCGACGATTACTACAAGTTCTATGCCATCTTCAATCAGACCGAAGATGCTGACCGATACGACGACGAACCTCGATTGTCTCTTCCGACCTTCGCTCAGCAATCGGAATTGGTCCGGCTGGAATCGCAGCGCCAATCAGCCTCCGAGTCCCTCACTCGCCTGCGCGATGAACATGCCGCCGCCGTGGAAGGGAAATGGCAACATGCAATTCCAATTCAGGCGACGGCCGAGAGCAAGGCACCATTGACCATCGAGTCCGATCGCTCCTTGCATGCCGTACCCGATCGTCCGGATCGGGACACCTACATCGTTGAGTTCACGCCTCCGAGTGACGCCATACATTTCCTGCGGTTGGAGGCACTCCTATCTCCTCCGACCCCGGAGCATCCCAACGGCCTCCTGGGACTCAACCCAACAGATCCCAACTTTGTGGTCAACGAATTGATTCTCGAGCGCGGCCGTCCTGGCGAAGTAGGTTCCAAGGATGAAAGTTCGTGGACGTGGGAGACAGTAACACTCGCCAACCCCAAGGCGAGCTTCGAGCAAAACGGTTGGCCAATCACAGGTGCTGTCGATGGCGATCCCAAGACAGGTTGGGCGATCTCCCCCAAACAACGCCAATCCCATTGGGCAATTCTTGAGTTGCAATCGCCGCTGCAATGCACCGACCAAGAGCGACTCCGAGTGACACTCTCTCAGCAATTCGGTGGCAAGCTGATGATGCGACGTTTTCGAATCGGAACGAGCAATGTCACCGATGGCACGCTTTGGGTAGACGCAATTCCCGAAGTGAAGTCCGCGATGGCAGCGGTCTCAGCAGTGGATAAGCAAATCGCTTCAGCTCGTGAGGCCTTGGCGAGACTGCCTATCATGAAGGAATTGGCACCCACTGCCAAACGGATGACACGCATTCACCAACGAGGTAGTTTCCTCGATCCGGGCGCCGAGGTTACGGCCAACCTGTTGCCTCTGTTTCCCTTTGAGTCCAATGCGGCCGTTCCCAATCGATTGCATGCAGCCATGTGGCTAGTCGATGCAAACAATCCCCTCACTCCTCGCGTGATGGCCAATCGCATTTGGTCGCAGCTTTTTGGTCGAGGCATCGTCGAGACCGAAGAAGACTTCGGTTCCCAAGGGGCTCTTCCGAGTCACCCGGAACTTCTCGATGAACTGGCGATTCAGTTTCGCGATGAATTCGATTGGTCGATCAAGCGATTGATCAAGGCGATCGTCATGACGAATACGTATCAGCAAGGATTCGTTCTCGACCAGCAGCGGCGCCAGCGCGATCCTCAAAATCGATGGTTCAGCCGATCGTCACGCTTCCGCTTGACTGCCGAAGTGGTACGCGACCAAACCATGGCCGCCTCGGGTTTGCTCTCGAGCAAGCGAGGAGGCCCACCGGTGATGCCTCCGCAACCCGATGGCCTTTGGCGCTCCACCTACTCCGGCGCGAAGTGGATCACCAGTATCGGCGAAGACCGATTCCGACGGGGGATCTATACCTTTTGGAAGCGAACGACCCCGTATCCATCGATGGAGACATTCGATGCGACAACCCGCGAAGTATGCCAGATCCGGCGCATCCACACCAATACTCCACTTCAAGCTTTAGTGACGCTCAACGACCCGGTGTATGTGGAAGCTTCCTTGGCGATGGCCCAGCGGTGGCTTCAAAGCTCCAGCAGTGATCCGGAGCGTCTCGAGCGAGGATTCCTGCAGACTCTCTCGCGACCGATCTCCGACACCGAACGCAAACGCCTTCAAGATCTTCTGGCTCGATCGCGCCTTCACTATGCGACTCGCGAAGAGGAGGCGCGGCGATTGATCGAGCAGGCGGCCTTCCCACTCGACTCCCAGATTCCGGCGACCGAGCTAGCGTCGTGGTCGATCGTGACCAGTACCGTGATCAACCTCGATGAATTTTTGATGCGACCATGAACCACTACGAATATCTCGCTCAACATTACTCGCAGTTGTCTCAAACAACGCGTCGTCATTTTCTCAGCCGTAGCGGTTTGGGCCTGGGGGCCATCGCCCTGTCGGCGATGAACGGTTGGACGAATACATCGCGAGCCGAGGATTCATCGCCTCGCCCTCTCAGCCCAAAATCACCTCCACTCCCAGCTCGTGCAAAGCATGTGATCTACCTGCACATGGCTGGATCGCCATCGCAACTCGAGCTATTTGACTACAAGCCTGAACTCAACAAGTACTCGGGCAAGGATTGTCCGAAGGAGTATCTCGAAGGCAAACGATTCGCCTTCATCAAGGGAGTCCCCAAGATGCTCGGCCCCATGTTCCAGTTTCAGCAATACGGACAAAGCGGCCAATGGCTGTCGGAGCTTCTGCCGAATCTATCCAAGTGCGTCGATGATATCGCCTTCATTCGATCGATGACGACCGATCAGTTCAATCATTCTCCGGCGCAGTTACTTGTTCATACCGGCCAGTCCCGTTTGGGTTACCCGTCGATGGGTGCATGGACCACTTATGGATTAGGGAGCGAGAATGAAGACTTACCAGGCTTTGTGGTTTTGCTCTCAGGTGGCAAGACACCCGATGCAGGCAAGAGTTTGTGGGGGAGCGGGTTCTTGCCGTCGGTCTATCAAGGAGTCCAATGCCGAACAACCGGAGACCCCGTATTCTATTTATCGAATCCCGCAGGCATCGATCGTGGATTGCGGCGCGATATGCTCAGCACGCTTCGCGACATGAACCAAGAGCAATACGCTCGTCTAGGGGATCCTGAGACGATGACCCGCATCGAGCAATACGAGCTAGCCTATCGCATGCAAATCTCCGTTCCCGAAGTGATGGATCTGTCGAGGGAAACTCAGCAAACGCTAGACATGTACGGCGCGCAGCCAGGTTTTGTTTCACGCGCCGAGTCGGAGGTCGACCCGCGAGTCTTCTATCAAGGAAACGATCCTACTTTTGCAAACAATTGCCTATTGGCGCGAAGACTCGTTGAGTCCGGAGTTCGTTTCGTGCAAATCTATGACTGGGGTTGGGATCATCATGGTTCCTCGCCCGGCGAGTCGATCGATGAAACATTGCCGATCAAGTGCCAGCAGATCGATCGCGCTGTTGCAGGGCTGATCACCGACCTGAAACAACGAGGCCTGCTCGATTCGACGCTGGTGGTTTGGGGAGGTGAGTTCGGTCGAACCCCGATGTCGCAAAACAATGTGCGAGACACGCCGACCAAAGGCTTTTTTGGTCGCGATCACCATCCCTATGCTTACACCATGTTCTTAGCAGGTGGCGGTATTCGCGGCGGCGTTTCGTTTGGTCAAACCGACCCGATCGGTTACTACGTTACGGAAAATGCGGTGACCCCGAGGGATTTGCAGGCGACGTTGCTTCATTTGCTGGGCTTCGACCCCTACCGATTCGGCGTTGAATATCAGGGTTTGTTCAATCGTTTGATCGGCCCCACCGATGAAGGTCGGGTGATCCAAGATATACTAACGTGATCAATATCAAAGGAACTCTTATGCATCCCCACGC
>CAYXFO010000185.1:0-1600 GCA_964464255.1 uncultured Pirellula sp. | reverse complement strand
CCATTGCATC
This sequence comes from uncultured Pirellula sp., assembly GCA_964464255.1. GTDB lineage: Bacteria > Planctomycetota > Planctomycetia > Pirellulales > Pirellulaceae > JBKCUI01. The sequence continues at coordinate 1,590 of CAYXFO010000185.1, read as the reverse complement.
AAGCTCGAGCGGAATTTTTGCGTCGACGTTGGTTCTTTCGCGAGTGCGGTATCGGACTGGCTGGAATCGCAGCGTCTCACTTGCTCGCTGGCGAGTTATTGGGCGCCACCCCCCAGGACGGTACCGATAAGAGCACCGGTGCGCAGTCGCTCGCACCTCGTCAGCCGCATTATCCATCCAAAGTCAAGCGAGTCGTCTACATCTTCCAGGCAGGCGCACCGAGCCAGCTGGAGCTCTACGATCCCAAGCCGGAATTAGAGAAACGCAATGGACAACTTCCTCCGCCCGAACTGCTCAAAGGCTACCGCGCGGCATTTATCAATCCTAACTCAGCTCTTCTCGGGCCCAAGTACAAGTTCACGCCCCAGGGGCAGTGCGGGATGGAGTTGAGCGAGATACTTCCTCACATCGGGAGCATCGCGGACGAACTCTGTTTGATTCGATCGATGCAGACCACTGCGGTCAATCACGCTCCTGGACAGATTTTTATGAACACCGGATCCGAACAATTCGGCCGCCCATCTTTGGGATCATGGACTCTTTATGGCCTGGGCTCGGACGCCAGTGATCTGCCCGGTTTCGTTGTGCTCACCAGCGCTAAGGGGACGAGTGGCGGGGCGAGCAACTACGGCAGCGGGTTTTTGCCAACTACCTACGGCGGCATTCCCTTGCGAAGCGCTGGCGATCCGGTTTTGTATCTATCGAATCCCAAAGGTGTCGATAATCAAGCTCAGAAAGAATCGATCGATACAATCACGCGGCTCAATCAGCTTTCGCTCGAACAAGTCGGTGACCCGGAGATCGCAGCTCGCATTTACAGCTATGAGATGGCTTATCGATTGCAGTCCAGCGCACCGGAGTTGATGGACCTCAGCAAAGAGACTCCCGAGACCCTTGAACTTTACGGAGTCAAGGATCCGAAGGAATCGAGCTTCGCCCGCAACTGTTTGCTCGCGCGACGATTGCTGCAACGCGGCGTCCGCTTTGTTCAACTGTTCCATGAAGCCTGGGACCAGCACGGCAATCTCACGGCAGATGTCAAGAACAATGCCAACACCACGGATCGTCCGAGCGCAGCTTTGGTCAAAGATCTCAAGCGACTTGGCCTGCTCGAAGACACCTTGGTGATTTGGGGTGGGGAGTTTGGACGAACCCCGATGGTGCAGGGAGGGAACGACGGTCGAGATCACCACAATCGATCGTTCAGCATCTGGATGACCGGTGGTGGACTGAAGCGAGGGCATGTCCACGGCGCGTCGGACGAACTCGGATTCAATGCTGTCGACAATCCGGTCCAAGTTCACGACTTGAACGCGACCATCCTACATCTGCTGGGATTCGATCACACGCGATTGACCTATCGATACCAAGGCCGCGATTTCCGCTTGACTGACGTTCATGGAAACGTGATCCAATCGATACTTAGCTAGATGCACTTTGACATTAGCCGCATGGCAATCGCTTTTGCATTTCGAAGATGGAAGTCGCCCTATTTGCATACCCGAATCTTTTACGTGCCACCCACGTATTGTACCCCACCCATGGTTTTGCTATCGAACCGGTCGTCGGGAAGTCGCTCGCGACGAATCT
>CAYXFO010000184.1:0-8489 GCA_964464255.1 uncultured Pirellula sp. | reverse complement strand
CTTCGAAGCTACCTTCAGTATGATTTTCTTTGACGACACAACAGGCACATCGAGCTCTGCATTCTCATCGCCGGTTCCGAAAACCAACCGTGAGATATTCTGGTCATCTTGCCATACTTCGACAGTCAACTCCGAGCGTGCGTTTCCCCCTCCGGATCTCTCGATCCTTGCGCGAAATCGAGACAACCCCTCGGGCACGCGGAACGTGAAGGCCCCTGCGGACGGGAACACCAAGTCCAAGTCCTCGGGACTCAGCGAAGCGTTTGCTATTCCCTGTTTGTTTCCTGACAGGAACCGCGGCGCCATCATTTTTCCGATGTTTCCTGAATCCCCCTTCCATTCCATTCTTTGGTCGGAAACGGCACTCAGCACCGGAACTTCAGCGAGCCATTTCACATTTGCACTCGCGTAATTGAGGATCGAGATTCGAGAGAGTGGCACCAAGACATCCTTTCCTCCGATGGAACGATACGTAAGGTTTCCTTGAGCGACGTTTAATGTTTCCGCAAATACGGAGCTACCGTCAGTAAATTCGACTTCGATCTTTGGCTTGATTCGGTCCTTCTGTTTTCGAAACCAGATCAACCCGAGAAGTTTCTCGAAAGCAACATCGAGCACTTGACCATCGAGATCGAAAATGACCTTACCATCCTTTACCTCTCGGATAATGCCACCAACGCGATCAACGACATTGCCCGGCCGAAGCAGGATCAGCGCATCGGCCTCCGTCGGCTCCTGCAACGCTTCCTTCCATCCGTTCGCTAAATCTGGCGTCAAGTTGCGTACCAGGAGTGATCGAACCGCACCGGCTCCAAATTCCTGACTTGTGCCGGAGCTATCGCTAAACTGCCAGGACTCCTCGTTGCCAACCAATTTCATTCCCTTGAGCTTGGAACCATCTACTAGTCCTAGCTCGAGAGGCGCGACATTGCTTTCGGATTTATGACCGAAATCCAACTTTAGTATTTTTTGACTTTCCCACTGACGTTCTCCGCCGTAGACCTCGAGTTGCACGCTTTGCGCATCAGAGGCAAGAAGTTTGCCATCGACGGCCTCGCCGTCGATGGTGGTAAGCCGCACGGTGGGACTCTGTGCTGGAGCCTGCCCCAGAATCTTCGGACAAAGAAGGCAGACAAGGATAGTCGCAGCGCTGAACAGCAAACGGCAAGCGAAATATTGCCTGTTGCCGAACTTGCACTTCTTTCCAATCATAGACCTGTCCCTCGTAGTCCCTGTCGTAGTCCCTGTGGAAGTTCAGGCCTCGCATGCCACTACGGCGTGGTGCAGACCTTTACGTCCGTTGGGTCGCCAGTATACCAAGTTTTGAAATCGTGTTCATCGCGATGAATGTGCCTGTAGAGCGTGTCTCTTTCGACCGGCGTCCTACCTGCTTCCGTAATGAGCTGGCGAATTTGTTCAACAGACAGAATCTCGGGCGTCGTTGCACCCGCGTCGTGATAAATCAGTTCGTGGCGCACCGTACCGTCGATGTCATCTGCACCGTAAGCCAGAGCGGCTTGAGCGGTCCCGATTCCGAGCATGATCCAGTATGCCTTGACATGTGGGACATTATCTAAAATCAATCGACTGATCGCGATTGTTCTCAAGTCCATTAAAGCGGAAGCCTTCTTGATATGCGACAGTTTGGTATTGTCCGGATGAAAGGCGAGAGGAATAAAGGTCTGGAATCCTCCGGTGCGATCTTGAAGATCTCGCAGTCGCAAAAGATGGTCGATGCGATGATATGGTTCCTCGATATGGCCATAGAGCATGGTGCAATTCGATTTGAGTCCGATCTCGTGAGCTGTTTGGTGGATCTCGATCCATCGATGGGCATTCGCTTTGTGTTCGCAAATCTGATTCCGAACCTCTGGATGAAAGATCTCCGCCCCACCTCCGGGCAAACTGCCCAGGCCTGCATCGCGAAGATCTGCGAGCACTTTCTCGGTAGTCCATTTTGTGAGGAACACAAACCAATCGATCTCAACGGGTGTCCAAGCTTTCAAATGGATCTGCGGATAGGCTTCATTCAATTGCGAGAGGATGCCTCGATACCAGTCGTAGCCGAGTTTGTGATGCAAACCGCCGACGATATGCATCTCGGTGCAACCATTTTCAACCGCCTCGCGACCTCGACCTAGCACCTGTTCTTCGTTCATCACGTAACCCTTCGGGTCTCGCAAATCGGACCTGAAGGCACAGAAGCGACAGCGGTACACACATACATTCGTGGGGTTCAGGTGCGTGTTGATGTTGTAATATCCCACGTTGCCGTGCTTCCGTTCCCGAACCATGTTGGCCAGTTGGCCGATGTCGTGCAATGGAACCTCTGGCGAGTAGAGGAAGATACCGTCCTCGAGGTCGAGCCGCCCCCCCTGCTCGACTTTGTTGCGAATGACGCGAAGACGATCCTTGACGTTTGGAGATATCATGCGTTTTGCACTTCCCGTTAAACAAAGACTCTTTGGGAGATTGTATCCGATTATCCATTCTGTTCGTTGACCGGAGCACTAGCGGAGCCAAGCATCGATTCCTCCAGCGACCAAGAACAAAACGCTTATGACTGCGTTCAATTGAAAAAAAGCGAGTTGCATGCGATCCAAGGAGTTCTCGGACACTGAGGAATGCTCCCAGACCAGCAGAAATCCGATCCCTACGAGCGTCAACCGGTAAATCCAGCCCAGCGACAACTGAGGGAACCAGAACGCCAAGCCGACTGCTAGAACAAACATCGCTAGATGTAGGAATTTCGCGATGTTCAGTCCCCCGCGAACACCGAATCGTGCAGGGATACTGTACAGTCCGCGACTTCGATCGAATCCGAAGTCCTGGCATGCATAGAGGATATCGAATCCGGTAACCCAAAGACAAACGCAGGTTCCCAACGCAACGGCGGGCAGCAGATCGGTCCATTGCTCGGACACAACATTCCCGCGAATGGCGACCCACGCGCAGATCGGAGCCAACATGAGGGCCACGCCCAGCCACAGATGCACCAACCAAGTGAAACGTTTTCCTAGACTGTAGCCTGCCAAAAACAGCAATACTGGTATGCTCGAAAAAAGCGGAATCCGATTGGGAAGGAATAGCAATGTGGATGCGATGAAGGCCGCTGCACAAAAAAGAATGAAAAATCCAACCTCCGCACGTCCAAGCAACCCGGCTGGCAGATGTCTTCCCGCAGTTCTAGGGTTTGCTGCATCGAACTGCTCGTCGAGTAGACGATTCGTGGCCATGGCGAAACTTCGCGCCGCCACCATGCAAAGCAGGATACCCGCCAAGTCCTGCATGCGAAAAACGATCGGATTACCATCTACGGGGGATGGCAGCAGCCACGCCCACCAAGATGCCAACAGTGCAAAGGGAAGAGCGAAGATCGTGTGACTGAACCGGATCAGTTCGCCGTAACGTCGAATGCGTTCCAACATAGCGGAGACTCATTACTCCTCGCCCGTGCGGCGATGTTGATCCGAGCACTCGATCGGTTCCACGCCCCATCGTTGCATCAACTCATGGGGGATACCGAGGTGATCGAGGATGCGGGCGACCATGAAGTCGATTAGGTCGACCAGACTGGTAACACCGTGATACCAACCGGGCATGGCGGGCATGACGATCGCACCAGCCTGAGCGGCACGATGCATGTTCTCAAGTTGGAATACCGACATCGGGGTCTCTCGGGGCACCAGAATCAGCTTTCGATGTTCCTTCAGATGAACGTCAGCCGCCCGCTGAATGAGGTTGTTTCCCGCTGCATGGACGATGCCCGAAAGTGTCGCCCCCGAACAAGGACATACGATCATACCCGCCGTCAGGAAACTACCGCTTGCGATCGGTGTCATGAAGTTTCGGTAATCGTGCACCGTGATCCTGCTGCTACATTCAGCGGTTTGTTCATCGGAAAGAGGAAGCCAACGTCGCTGATGATCTCCGGATGTCACCCACGCAAACTTCAGGATCGGCTGGATATTATCTCGCCGACCACCTAGATCGATCGCGAGTTCCTGAGCGAGAACCGCACCTGCCGACGGACTGGTCAACAGATGGATCGATCTGCCCGACAACGCCAGTTGTTGCAAAAGCCGCACACCGTACGCCGCGCCGCTGGCGCCAGTCATCGCGAGAACGATCGGGAGTGAGTTCGCAGAGTTTGCCATAACCTTATCGCGCTGGCTTGCGCCCAATGTAGAGCGTGACAACACCCATCGTCATCGGAATCCAACGGACATCCTGAAGACCGGACGCTCGCAATCGATCAGCCAGTTGCTTACCGCTCGGAAACTCAATCACACTCTCAGGAAGATAGCGATACGCATCAGAGGAGTTGCGTGCGACGGAGTTACCGATACGAGGTAACACATGTCGGAAATAGAAATCGTACCCTTGTTTCAGGATCGGCCATGTCGGCTTGGAAAATTCCAGGATGGCCACTTGGCCTCCAGACTTGCAAACTCGCATCATCTCGTGGATACCCGCATCGGTGTCCGCCACGTTTCTTAGTCCGAACGCAACCATCACGGTTTGAAATGCGTTCCCATCAAAGGGTAGACGCATGGTGTCCGCTTCCAGAAAACGGAGATGGCCGTGTGTGGGAAGGTTCTGGGATTGTTTGTGCCGGGCGATCTCGAGCATCTCAGCGCAAAAATCGGTGCCGACGACTTCTGTGCTAGCTCCAAGCCGTTTCGAGGCCGACAGGGCCAAATCCCCCGTACCCGTGCACACATCCAGTACCGGTTCCCCGGGCTTGAGACCCAATATCCGGAGCGTCCGCCACCGCCAATACCGGTCGATGTTCAACGACAAGACGTGATTGAGCAGATCGTACCGGGGAGCGATCTCCGCAAACATGCGTCGAACGCGATCCCCTGATTTATCGACGCTTATGCTTTGTGCTTCCACCGATGAAACCCTCGAGAAAATGCGTATGCGTTGTAACCGCATTTTGTATCGAAAGTTCACTTCCGGATAGGCTTATTCCGGATAAGCTTAAATCGGGCTGGATTCAGTTCGCGAGCTTCGGAAGAACCGATTCCGTGCGTGTTCCGGCGGGAGTCGGGCTTCCCAGGTAGGAACCTGACGGGATGCTGGACGAAGTGCCGCCCGGAGCCATGATCGTCGATGGACTCGTAATGGTCGAACCGCTTGGCACCCCTTCGTAGCTGCCGATGATGACTCCATCGCCACCCACAACATCGTCATAACCACCGTACCGAGCACTCTCGGCACATGGCTGGCACGGGTCGTTCATCGGACCGTAGCCACCCTCGCAACCGGCATCGCATGGAGCACCGACGTTGCCAGCTCCGCCGAGTCCGCAATTGCCAAGACTGCAATTGCCGAGCTTGCCGAAGGCTCCCTTGAAATGCCCCGTGACTCGCTGAGTCAGATTGTTACAGGTTTGGCAACCTGTGAGTGACAGCATCAGAGCCGCAACGACAAACGTCATTTTTCTCATGTTCGTTCTCCCCCGAGAATGGTTGGGCTGTTAGGCCGCAACAGATTTTGACTCGAAACTCTACGTCACCGTTCAGGTCACGCAAACCGAACTCGAAAAAATTTGGGAAATCCTCCTACATTTCCTAACGCTTGTACTTTTTCTAAGTGGTAGATTTTCGCAACGCCAAACGATCGCTCTATCCTTGTCTTCATTCGCGAAGTCTCGCTGGACATGCTCGGTACTGGAAGATTGGTATTTACCCTCGCGATCTCATTCCTCGCATGGGTCGTTGCTGAAGAGAATGTCGTTGCTGCTAAGGAGGATGCAGGTCTAGATCAAGATGTTTGGGAGTTGTCGACTCGGCATCTAATCGATCGTCCTCGTTGTATCGATCCAGCCGCACCGGGCTTCCGTGTTCATCGTTTCGAGTCCGGATATTGGCAGCCGAAATCGATAGACGAGGCGTTGGATCTGGATGGTCGACTACCCATCATCTACGTCCATGGAAACTTCATGACCTACGACAACGCGCGTCGCAGGGTTTTGATCATCAATGAGTATCTTCGAACTCGCGCTGCCAGACCGCACCGCTTGATCCTCTTGTCGTGGCCCAGCCAGCGAGAACCGCATCCCTTCTTGGATGTTCGCGAAAATGCGATTGCTTCGGAATGCCAAGCATTGTACCTGGCATGGATTCTCGAACGTCTCGGCGATGCACCGCAGGTGAGTATCCTCGGTTTCTCGCTTGGAGCAAAATGCGTGACCGGGGGATTGCACTTGGCATCCGGTGGAACGATTCAGGGACTCCAACACGATTCACTGGAAACCGAAAAAAATCTCCGGTCGACCTATCGGGTCGGCTTCGTCGCACCTGCGGTCGATCGAACATGGATGATGCCCTCGGGCAAACATCGCTTGGCAATTCAGCGGGTAGAGGGTGTCGTGAACCTCTTCAATCACGAAGATCCCGTCCTGCGACGGTTCCGTTTCGCAGAAAGTGGTTCCCATTCGATCGCTGCCGGTTATCAAGGATTTATTGGCAATCCGCTGATCCGACAGTACGATTGCAATCCCTGCGTCGGAAGAACCCATGATGAGCAAAGCTACTTCCGGCAATGCCCCCATTTCGGGAAGGTCATCGATCACTTGTTGTGGAACGAATCCGTTGGAGCTTGCGATAAACCATAGCGTGGCACTTTTTTGGGACAATCAAGCCCAAGAGTTTCGCGCATGTTCATTTCAGGATTTATCGCTCCACCCCATGGATCTCGGCATCCTTCAGGGCGCGATGGTGGTCGAGCGTCTACGAACATTCAACCAACAACTTCCCGATTCGCTCCCACACTGGGAACGTCTTTCGCAAGGTTGCCAAACACTCGGCATTCGCCATTCATGCTCGGCGGAGCGGTTCTCAGATGCATTGCTGAAACTTCTCGATGCGAACCGCACTTGGCTTGCGCACGAACCGGATGTTTCGATGATCGCGGTCGCAACTCCCGGTAATCCCGCATTCGGCCTCGGGGATTGCACCCTGTATTTGCACCTGCAGCAAATATCCTGGACTCGCCTGCGTTCATGGTATCTCTATGGGACGACGCTCGTCTCCTCGCAATACGCGACCGGAGCAGGGAGCAGTTGGCCCGCGCCGATCAAGGTCCGCAGTCGGCTCGGGTACTACTTGGCCGATCGCGACGCGAAGAAAGGTATTGGTGGTCGTGGCGAGAATTCTTGCGGCCTGGGATTGCTCAGGACAGCCACCGGATCCGTGGCAGATACATCGGTCGCGAATCTTCTTATGATTGATGCAAACGACACATGGATCTCGCCGCATCCGAGTAAGGTTATGCTGGGAACTAGTTTTCGATTTTGCGAATCGCTCCTCGCCGAAATGGAGACTCGGATTATCTTTCGAGACATCTGCTTCGAGGAATTAGGGCTCGCCAAAGAATTGATTCTGGTTGGCAACACCGGATGCGCTTGGCATGCATCCGAATGGGATGGCCAATCGATAGGCGATGGCCGAGCAGGCCTACAGTGCAGACGACTTCAGGATTTGTGGATCAAGCGACTAGGATTCGATTGGCTGCATCAAGGCTCAACCTCGCAGTCTCCAGCATCCAAGCCACAAGAATGATCAGCTAGTGGCTTAATCACTGGGCCGCTTAATCACTGGGTCGCTTAATCACTGGGCCGATGTTCCGGTACAGCTGCTGAATCCAGGAACCAAAGAAGGAGGCCTTGTTTCGGTTGAATCTGTTGTGCGGGGTACAAACGCGTTTGCTTGGGACCATGCCAAACCACTTCCACGGCGGCTTGTTTCGAAGCTCCGCAAACGATGAAGGCTACTTGTTTGGCCGCGTTCAGCAAAGGAAAGGTCATTGTCAATCGATAAGAGTCCATTTTGGGGACGTAGTTCGAGACGAACAGTTGGTCATCAACTTCCAACGCCGATGTTTCCGGAAAGAGGGATGCGGTATGGCAGTCATCGCCGAGCCCCAGCAACACGATATCCAGCGAGGGAACCGGCTCCGATGGGTCCTCAGTGTGCACTTCTTTACGGAGCGTTTCGCTATAGACGCGGGCTGCTATTTCCGGTTGTGACGGCAAGATCGGCACAGGAAAAAATTTCGGTTCACACCTGGGGTCCCCAATTGCTCGGGCGCGATCTAACCATGCTTCCTTCACCATACGAAAGTTGCTTTCGGGATGATCCGCCTCAACATTCCGTTCATCCCCCCAAAATAGCTGGACTCGCGACCAATCGAGACTGTGGAGTTCGGTTTCGGCCAAGGTTGCGTACAATCTTTTTGGGGTGGTCCCCCCGGAGAGTGCGATCGAGCAGGTCGATTGCCCTTGCAGAACGTTCCGAATCGAGTCAATTAGCCATTTGGCGACGGCGCGGGTCACCTCTTCCTGGCTCGGTTTGATTATGATTTGAGTACTCATGAGAGGCTCCTCCTGGAACGATTCGGTATTTGCATCACGCTCTGTGTAAGGGAAACGGTTTGAGCAGGCAAGTCACGACAGCTCAATTATGGGAGTCCATCCGCAC
>CAYXFO010000183.1:0-8528 GCA_964464255.1 uncultured Pirellula sp. | reverse complement strand
AAGACCTCGTATGGTATGTTGTCGCGAATCGAGTCTTCGACCCAGCGATGGTATTTGTAGACACCATCATTTCCGACGTTCTTGCTCGTTAAACGTAGCAGATCCCCCCACTTGAGCGCCCAATACTTGGCGTGTTCCGGTCGCTCAAGCAAAGTGTCGATCAGGCGCTGCCGCTTGTCAGGCGCTGGATCCGACAGGAAGGCAACCGTCTCGTCGACATTTGGAAGAAAACCGATCACGTCCAAGTAAACGCGTCGCAGAAAGACTTCATCCGTGCAGAGTGGAGATGGCTGAATTTGCAGTTGCCGCAGTTTGGCATCGACCAACGTATCGATGAAGTTCTGAACGGGGATCTCCTGCCACACAAAGCTCGCATCCTCCTCCACAAACAAGAAGGGAACCGATTCGATATGTTCCAGGAACCGCGCCATGATGACGGTCTCTCCTCGCATCCGTGGCTGAACAACCCCATGGGTCGTCACGGTTGCGACACTCGTATTGGAACTCTCGAACGATGTGAGAGAAGTAACATCGCGAGATTTTCCGTCGGCGAAGTGCGCGATCACCACGAGTGGCTGCTCGCCTGCAGACCGAGAAAGGATCCGCGAACCACCGGGGTAAACCTCCAACCGTACGCAACGTGGCTGCTCGGCTGGATCCAATGGAGCACCTTGTTGAATCCAATCGCGGAGCAGTGCATAAGCCGGATCGTGAACATGGATCTGAACACCCCCTCCGTGAGGCACTTTCATCAAGGGCTTGAGGAGGAGCAAGCTCCGTTCCGGTTCGATCGGATTGATGCGTCGACCCGCTTCTTCTCGCACCAGGGTGAGTGCGTCGAGCTCTCGATCGAAGGCTCTCAAAGAAAGGCGAAAGCTCCCCTTACCACTCGGAGAGCCATGGCATGCTCCTGAATTGCAACCTTGTTTCGAGAGAGCGACGAGGACCTCGTTTTCAAACTCCACACGTGCGGGAATCTCCTGGTTCTGTACTGTCACGGGAATGGCCTTTCGATGAGGGCCGAGTTCCGCAATCAACTCCGCACTCCCATTCGCTACGGGGATGATCTCCCCCGCTTGCCATTGGAACACCGAGGGGTTCGACGACGTCCATCGTGCGCGCTGAGTCCAATCGCTAGGCATTTCCTTTGCATCCCAGCCTGTCAGCAGAGCATGGGCGCGGTCACGATTGCGATGGAGAGTTATCGATGCCGGGAACGCTTCAGTTCGCACAGGCAGCGGTTCGAGTCGCAACACAGCGGTCGCGCTGCTCACTTGAAACTCCGTGCCCGCGAACTGACTTGATGCAACCACGCGAACGCCGATTTCGGTTGCTCCTGCAAATTCAGCTGGGATGTGCAGAGGGATCGTAGCCGAGGATTGGTCCGCAGGAATGATGACTGGACCTTCGGTTCGAAGCCCTGCTGGCAAGTCCGCAATTTGTACCGTCACGGGCTGAGGGGCATTCCCATCGCGTTTCAGAGTAACGCGGACAGGGACTTGGGTTCCCGGCAAAACGGAGGAAGGAGTACTGACTTCGACCTGAAGCGGATCGTACCAAGACAGCGGTACCGCGAGGTGCTCCAACCTTCCGGTTGCATGCTGCGCATAAGCCATGATCGTGACAGGATCCGCAGATGGAGCCGATGGTGGACTCGCGCCAGCTCCCGTGGCAGGTTGAAGAGCAATCTTTAATGTGTCGTTCTCGAAGGTCGTCTGCGCCGTCCATCCCGCCGGAGCTTGGGTCGATAATGGAACGAGGGGACCTTTGAAACCTGGGACCGGACGTTGGAGTTTAACCGTAAAGGACTGCGCGATGGGCAACTTGGCCAATGGGACAGGAGTCTGCGATTCAAGTTGGAATAAGGGTTGAGATGCTGGAACGCCACTCACATAAACTTTGCCACCCATCCAAGCGGAAGGGAACGGTTGATGAGGAGCTTTCGTTCTTCGAGCCGCAAGATTGCTGATAGGAATCGCGACCTGCGACCCTTCGGTGCTCTTTGCGATCCAGTGCAGGGGCTGCATGGTCTGTGGATCCCATCCCGCATCGGTCATCAGATAGACTCGATGCTCGGTGGCTTGATTGGGGATCATGGGATTCCAGAGACGCATCCCCTGGGGCGGCGATAACGGTTCGAGTTGGATTGGGCCGTTGTAACCAAATCGTTGGACTTGGAGATCCACAAACAACGCACCATGCTCAGGCTCGAGAGGGCGGCTTTCCTTGAGATTGGGATCCGGCTTGATGGCGATCGCAAAGGGAGGAGTCGGTACCACTTCGACCCAATAGACGTGATGCGGACCGCCCCGTTGAAGAAGGTCGCCGCATGTCATCTTGTAGACACCGGTTTCAGCAAACGAGACATCCATACTCCACTCGTCTGCATCCGAAACGGGTGACTCCGAAACCACTTGGCCTGAAGGGTTCGTCACTTGCATACGGAGCAAGGTGGGTGAACCGAGGCTTCGCGTTCGTACGGAGATCCGCACCGATTGTCCTTGAATGCCTGAGACGAGGATCGTATCGCGTTCGCTCGGCTGAGCCAATCGTCCGCTCCAACCGAAGGGGGCTGCGAGCGGTTCGGACACCGCATCGGTCGATGGCAACTTCGGCGCATCGACTTGTTCAAAATACAGAGGGAACTCGCGAACGAGAATTTCACCCCACCATCCTCCTTCGGCTTCCCTGCCTGTCGGGGAAACGCGAATACGATCTGTGGATTGGTGGCCGCTTGATGGTTGGACCGGAGAGGGAAGGGACTCTGCAGGACGGGCGGCGAATCGTGTTCCATCGGGTTGCAAGAAGACCATTTCGGGAATCGACTGGCTTCCGATGGCCAGGGGATACGGGACTCCTCCGACTGGAGATTGAGTCAGTCGTAGGCGGTATCGCCCTCCTCCTGCATATCGGCTGTCCGAAACTTCAATCAAATATTCGCCAGTTGCCGGTGCAGTCCATTGCCCCCAGCAGTCGGGGCCTGCTTCGTTGTCATCGGCGCGGAATAAAATCTTGCCATTCGCATCGTAGATGCGAAGCAAAGCGTCCATGGTTGAGCCGATGCGTTCCGCTACGATGTCGACGTTGAGTGTGGTACCCGCTTCCATAGCGATCCGATAAAAGTCGCTCAGCGAGGCATCCGCCGTTCCATCGATGGCACATGGGAGAGTGATTTGCTGGGCTTGAGACAATGCATGATTGGTTTCGTTGTCGGGAAGACTGGGTAGCGGATCGATGAGTATCGGGAACGGTTCCGAGGGGCCATCCTCAGTCGCGATCCACGCGCCGAACGGACCGTTTCCCAGCTCGGCAGGGACGGTGATATCGAGCGTCGCCTGAGTGGGTTCAACCGAGACGATCGATGCGGTGATGGGTGCGGTGGCACCCAATCGCAGAGGTGACTTGAGGTTTTGGCCGACGATCTGGATGCGAGTCGTCTTGCCTGGTGCAACCGCTTGCGGCGCAGTGCGCCCGATCGCGGGTTGAGCGATCGCGGATTCAGCAGGTGCCAGCACAACGACCGCTACCACGATGGCCATCCACGTGCAGGAAGTGAACAGGCATCTAATGGCCGAAGGGGGACGGGGCATACGCAACAATCCGGTCAGAGGGGACGAATGGCGATGAAATTGGGGAGGGAGCAATTTGGGGAGGGAAGGAATCGGGAGGCAAGTGAGAGCGTGGGATACTCATATTCTACACTAACCCGGCGATTGGTTCTCCATGATAAATCGTATGGGGGCGATCCAGTGCGTCATGCCATACGGCTTCGTTGGGAATTCCGAGGAGATGGTACAAGGTGGCCGCGAAATTCTCCGGCTTCACGGGCATTTCGGTGGGGTATTCCCCTTTGGCGTCCGATCGCCCGATGACGGTGCCGGGTCGAATGCCCCCGCCGGCAAAGAAGACCGACTGACATGCCCCCCAATGATCTCTACCAGGGAGCTTGTAATGTTGTGCCAGCAACGTGATCTTGGCGGTGCGACCAAACTCACCCGCCATGACGATCAACGTCTCATCGAGTTGTCCCGATGCATGGAGGTCATCCAGGAGCGCAGAAACCGCACGATCGGTGGGAGGCAACAGGCGATCCTTGAGATGGGGGAACGCATTGCCATGCGTGTCCCATGTTTCATTGTTCCCGAGATTGACTTGAATCAGTGGAACACCCGCATCGACTAAGCGGCGAGCCATGAGCAATGACCATCCAAACGAATTCTTGCCGTAGCGTTCTTGTTCGCGGTCATCGGCCCGCGTGACGTCGAGGGCCGCATGGACTTTAGGGTTGACCATCAGCGAAGCGGCAGACTGACGATGATGGTCGAGGGGATGAGCAGCAGCGGCATTGTCAAGATTGCGGCGCTGTGCATTGAGTTTATGAAGGAGCGTCATTCTCTCTTGAAGACTGGACATGCCGAGTGAATGCGGAATGGAAAGCTGAGGTGCTTGGAAGATACGTTGGTCTGCATTGCCCCTCTGCTGATGATCGAATGCGAAGTTAGGGAATGCTCCGTACGAGGTGGTATGAAAAGGAGAAGCGTCGATAAACCAAGGATCATGATTTGGGCCCATGGCCCCTGCATGCTGACCGGGGAGGGTGCGCGCAGTGTTGTGGATCAACCGTTCCGGAAGAACAATCGCGGGTGGCAGGTTATTGACCGGACGGTGTTCCGCCGAAAGTGCGTGACCGATCTTCGATGCAATAGAGGGGAAATCCGTTCGGCTGGCAGCGTTCGGATTGAATCCTTGAGGGAGCGTCGACTGACCGGTGAGCATGATATGGTGACCGGCGGAATGATCATTCGATGGGTGGGTCAAGGATCGGCACAACGACCAGAGATGACTGCGTTCGGCTAGCAGGGGCAAGTGCTCGCAGATCTGCAAACCGGGTGTACGTGTCGCAATAGGCCGAAACTCACCGCGGATCTCCTCGGGCGCCTCGGGCTTCATATCGAAGCTCTCGTGCTGGGCCAACCCGCCTGACAGGAAAATAAAGATGCACGACTTTGCTTTCCGTACGGGGGCTGTGCCACTTGAGGCATGAGCTTCCTGGAGGGCGGATAGATGGTTGCTTCCCAACCCAAGTATTCCCACGGCACCGATCTGCAGCGCCTCGCGTCGGCTTATGGGAGCATGTTGCATGGTTATCCTCCTGGATTGAGAAAAAGGTGTCAGGTACCTTTTTGTTCCGTTGGCTGTTTGCGAGGTCGGCCCCTCGGGCGCAGAGTTGATTCCAAGTCCATCATTCGAGCGGTCGATTCAACCCAAGTTTCCGTTCCAAAGGGGGCACCTCGCCGAATGCTCCACTGAAGTTGCTCCTGCTCCTTTGCGGAGAGAGGTTCAATAACCCAACGAAGCCAATTGGAGCGCCTTGGGATTGGCCACGCGTCCAACAGAGATTTCTCCTTGCTCGAACCGTGCTGCCATCGATACAGACTTCCGTATTTCCAAGTGTCGGGTGACTTGCAAAGTTTGGCGGTGTAGGCATTTCGTTCGACATAACGACAAACGGACAAGAAGTGATCGTCGTCTTGGATCGGAAATGACTTGTAGCGTCCTTGGTACAAGTGTCCCCCGCCTGTCGTGCCGAAGTATGCATTGTAACGTTGAGTATGAGTAAGTGTGAGCCATTGAGCAAAACGGCTCATTTCACCATCCTTAGTTGGCCGCAAGACCAGATGCCAATGATTGGGCATCAAGCAATATGCAAATAGCTCCAGATCTGGGCATCGCTCTAGAGCCTCGAAGAGAATCTTCTCAAAGGCAGCATAGTCTTCATCTTTGTGAAAGATAGTAGCACGGCGATTGGAGCGATTGAGCACGTGGTAAATCACACCTGCTTCATCGGATCGCTTCGGTCTACCCATGTCGGTTCTCCTTGCAAAACAACCAGTCTAGCAACCCTCAATCAAGCGAAAAAGGTACCTGACACCTTTTTTGCAAAAGGACCGCGCACGTCGCGGTGGCTAGTTCTCCGCGGCCGATTTCGCCGATGCCTTCGCCGGTTTTGCCTTTGATGTTTACTTGAGATACGTCGACTGCAAGAATCTCGGCGATCCGCGTGCGGATCTCCGATTTCTTCGTGGCAAGCTTTGGCCGCTCCAGTTGGACAACGGCATCGAGGTTGATCAGCTCGTAGCCAGCTTCCCTCACACGCGTCATCGCGATCGAAAGCATTTCGCCGGAGTCGCGACCGCGATTCTCCTCAGAAGTGTTTGGAAACAATTCGCCGATGTCCGGCAACCCAGCAGCGCTTAGCAATCCATCCGTGATCGCGTGCAATAGCACGTCCGCATCGGAATGTCCAACAAAGTGCATCCCCTCACCGATCACGCAACCACCGAGGATCAGTTGTCCTCCTGGTGCGATGCGGTGGGAATCAAAACCGAGACCAACTCGCTGACTCACTGAACCCCCGATGGATTGAAGTAAGTGGGCTCTTGGCCTCGTTTCCACTTGATGTTGCAGCCAATGCTCGGTCGCTGATCGATAGGCACCTCATCTCCGCTCAGTATCTGATCCAACGCTTTGCGCATATCAGAACCATTGAGCGGTTTGCCATTGCCGGGTCGAGAGTCATCCAACTGACCTCGATAGACCAGTCGGTTGTTTCCATCAAACACAAAGAAATCCGGAGTGCATGCTGCCCGATACGCTTGGGCAACTTCCTGAGTCTCATCAAACAGATAGGGGAACGTGTAACCCTGCTCGGCCGCCTCCCGTTTCATCATCTCCGGCGAATCGTCTGGATAAGCCTCAACATCGTTGGAACTGATTCCGACGAACCGGATCCCTCGTGATTCATAATCATTTACCAACCGTACCAATTCCGGCGCCACATGCTTCACAAAGGGGCAGTGGTTGCAAATGAACATGACAACCAATCCCTTCCCCGTTGCGACATCGCCCAGAGAGATCGTTCTGCCGTCGATATTGGGCAACTGAAAATCGGGAGCGGTTGTTCCCAACGGTAACATCGTACTGGCGGTCTTGACCATGAATATCTCCTTGTGGTGCAAGTTTTTGCGAACAGTAATTGCCCCTCTAGGATACCGCGTCGTCCCGATCCATCAACCGTTGGGCTGCTCACTAGGCGAATGCGGCGTTAGTACTCGCTGTATTCGACCTGATTGAATCCGAGTAAGATGAAGTGAATGACCGAGATTCGCAATGCCGCATCGGGGCCGCTGCGAGCGATCAGTCGGAATCAATCCCACGATGGATTCAAGCATGCGTTCGTGCATTACTTCGAGCATGATTCTCTTTCCCATCTTGTCGTGTTGGCTCGGTGGGTGTCTTTTCTTCGATTCAGTCATGGGTCAGTCGCCACTCGGTGAACCGCTCTTCCATCTCGATGCACAGCGACTGAATGACGAACGGGTGCAACGTCAGCTTGATCCGGTCGAAGTCCAAGGAGCGATTGATCAATGGCCTAGTTCCGGCCCCAATCATGCCGTCCTATTTCAGGCTCAGGATGAAACCACTCGTCCAACACTCGTTCGGATCGGCGAGCAGTATGTGGTTCGCTTCGATGGCAAGGATGACGCACTACGATTTCTGTCCCCTTGGGAGGAATGCTCTCAACTGACCGTTTGGCTTGTCATTGCGCCGCATCAAAATGCTGGCGACTTTCGAGGCTTCATCGCATCGAATTCGCCGGGGCAGCGGGATTACGTCTCAGGCCTGAATATCGATCTCGGGCCAGGACCAAGCAACCGATGGGATACGATCAACGTCGAAGGGCGAGGATTTGGTGGCGCCCAGGATCTATTCAGCAAGCAAGTTCCCTTCGCAACCCTCCACATTGTGCAAGTGGTCATCGATACCCAGGCGAAAAGGGTCTCTGTATCGGTCGATGGCGAAGTGACTGGCAGTCGACCGATGCAGGGCGATTCGATATCCATCGATGAGTGGACGATTGGGGCTCGCTACTACACCAATGGCCCCGGAGCCCAGCAAGTACGCGGCACCTTCGAAGGAGATATCGCCGAGGTGATCGTCTACGATTCCGTGCTGAACGATGCGGAATCTAAGTCCATGCTGAAAAGTCTCAAGGCCAAGCATGCTGCGCTGGCAAGAGATCTGCCCGCAAGTTTGCCGTCTCCACTGGTGATGGACCCGTTGGTGCCTTTCGAGAACCCGCCTCCGGTGCAGATGCTTGTTCCAGGTTTCGATGTCCATCGCGTTCCGGTGGAACTGACCAATGTAAACAATGTCCGTTACCGTCATGACGGGGCCCTAATCACTCTCGGCTACAACGGCGACATCCATATCCTTCGCGACACCGATGGAGATGGACTCGAGGACTCCAAAACCGTCTTTTACAAGAACACAGGCTCCCTGCGCGGACCGATCGGTATGGCGTGGACTACGCCCGATGATCCACGCGGGGTGGGTTGTTTCGTTGCCAGCAAAGGAAAAGTCTCCTTCTTCGTCGATCGCGATGGCGATGAACACGCTGACGACGAGATCATCGTCGCCCAGGGTTGGGAAGAGATTCCGCAGAATGTGGACGCCGTCGGTTTAGC
>CAYXFO010000182.1:0-8560 GCA_964464255.1 uncultured Pirellula sp. | reverse complement strand
CGAGCGACGTAAGTCTATCCCTCACTTACGTTTCGGGTTGTGATTACATCGGAAAACGCAACTTCAATACTCACGCGTCGGGTTATGAAGATCCCAGTCGCTCGAGAGACCAAACCACCACATCGACTCCGGTGGAAAAATGGAGAATGGGTGCCCCCTGAACCTCGAGACGGTGAGTTGCCAGAAGATCCGCTGCATCGATCTCGCTTGCCCCCTGCTGCAAGGGCCAAGGTATGTGGTGAACATCCCCTCGATACATCGTTCCATCCCGACTCATAGCGTACATGCAATACCGCTCGGTCAGGAAATGTTCGAGTGTTCCAGGGCTGGCTTGGAAAACCGGTGATGCTGGTCGGTAACTCGCAGAAAACGCTGCGAACCTGCCCGCAGTATCTGAGGAGGCGGTCCGGCGTCTTGAAAAGAAGTCGAACCCTTCACCTTTGGGTTGGATGCTCATCTCCGCGAAATAGTAGGGGAGATGAAACCACCGCTTGGCGCCCCAGACCGCCAAGGCGTTGCCAGCATCGAGGCTCAGGAACCATACACCCGGCTTGCCATCTCGTTCGACATACAGTCGCACATTCAGTTCGGGGAACGCAGATACTCCGGGCAGGTCGGGGAACGGTCGGCGCATCACACCGGACATGCGAAACGGGACAACGCCTAGCCAAGAGGTGCCATCGAATTCCTGAATCGTCAGCCCCTTGGGTACGAGGGGGCGCAGCACATCGACGGAAACTGGCCAATGCGCAAAGAGCAGATCTTTCCATGATTGACGCCAACTCCATGCTCGCGAGGGAATCGGCCACGGCCGGTGATCTGTTCGAGTGAGTGCGGCGTGCATGATTCAATCCTTTGGCAAATTATGTAGCAACTTCGTCATCGATCCATGGGGCAGCGATCGCTTCTCCCACTTGCATCTGTTGCTGCGCGAGATGGAGGCGGTAATAAGTGCCACGCAATGCGAGCAACTCCTCGTGAGTGCCGATCTCAGTGATGCGACCTTTTTCGAGGACTACGATTCGATTCGCCTTTCGGAGTGTGCTGATCCGGTGGGCGATTGCGATGGTAGTACGTCCCTGCACAAGAATATCCAGCGCCTCTTGGATCTCACGTTCGGTCTCAGTGTCCACGGCCGAGGTCGCTTCATCGAGGATCAGGATGCGAGGATCGGTTAGAAGTGCCCGGGCGATCGATATACGCTGTCTCTCCCCACCAGACAAAGATTGCCCTCGTTCACCGACGATGGAGTCATAACCGTCGGGTAGCTTGAGGATAAAGTCGTGGGCTTTGGCCGCTCGGGCCGAGGCGATGATCTGTTCGCGAGTGGCGTTGGGGCGACCGTATGCAATATTCTCCGCGATCGACCCGAAGAACAAGAACGGTTCCTGCAAGACGATTCCGATGTTGCTGCGATAGGCCGATATCGGATAGTTGCGTATATCGGTGCCATCCACCGCGATCGCTCCGGTCGCTACGTCGTAAAAGCGGCAGACCAAGTTCACCAGCGTACTCTTTCCCGCACCGCTCGGCCCCACCAGACCAATCATTTCGCCAGGTTCGATCGTCAGATTTACATCGTGAATGACTTGGCGAGAACCGTATCGGAAGGTGATGTTGCGTATCTCGATCTTCCCTTGAAGTCGCCCGGGCTGAACCGGTTGCTTGGCTTCGGCAACGCTCGGAACTCGGTCGAGTATTTCAAAAATGCGATGGGTCGCGGCCGCAGTGCGCTGAGCATTCGCCAGCAGTCGACTCATATCGTCCAAACGCAGATAGAGTCGACTGACCCACATGATGAAGACCGACAGTTCTCCCACGGTCAAGCCGCGACGGTAGACTTGGTAGGCACCGAACCCGTAGATGATCAGCAATCCGATATCGGTAAGGAACGTGATGATCGGAGCAAAGGCAGCCCACAATCGGTTCACCCGATCGTTGGCGAGCAACACTTGATCATTCCGCTGCCGAAAGCGATCGATCTCCCGATGTTCTTGCGCGAACGCTTTGACAACGCGGATCCCGGGGATCGTGTCGGCGAGGACATTGACCATTTCAGCCCAGGCGGAACTGCCACGTGCGAAGCCCGCTCGCATGCGAGCTTGGACGCGGGCGACGATCCACGCGATAAATGGAAAGGGCAATAAGCCGACCAAGGCCATCATCGGATCAAGCCAAATCAGGAGCGCTGCCGTAATCACGATCATCACGATATCGGTTGCAAAATCGACGGCATTGATGGATAGAAAATCGCAAATGCGCTGAGTGTCGCTGCTGACTCGTGAAATCAGATCCCCAGTCCGCTTACCACCGAAGAACTCCAGCGACAATTTTTGCAAGTGTTCGTAGGTTGCGTTACGGAGATCGGCGCTCACCCATTCGGATACAGTTGCCAGGCAATAGCTCTTCGCCCAGCTAAGCGCCCAACTGAGCAGTGCGGCGAGGATCATTCCACCCAGTAGCCATGGCACGAGACCGAAATCTGCCGCGTTGCCGTTTTGGTAGGGGATCAAGACATCGTCCATCAGCGGCTTGGTCAATAGCGGTGGGATCATCGCTGCGGAGGTACTCAAGACAGTCAGCAGGAACCCCAGTGCGATCATGCCGGCCCGAGGCTTTGCGAAACGGGTCAACCTCAGCAGCGATTGACGCGTATCGGGCACCGGGGTGGGCGCACAGTTCGCGCATAATGACTGCCCCTCTTGCATCGGTCCGCCGCACGATGGGCAAATCGATCCGGCTGCGTCGGCCATCCCCGTGCTAGCTCGCTTCCAAGCAGACACAAGAGACACCGCGTTATTGGATTTGGAACGCGTGTACCTCCAAGCTCCCATCAATCGATCGCTCGTCGCCAGTTCCAAGACACCAATGCCACCCCGATCGACAATCCGCAACTTGGTATCTTGCGACAATTCAAAACGCTGCCATACAGAATTGTCTTCAGCCGATTCCGAAACATCCGATGCAATCAAGCTTTGATCGGTCAAAACGATCAAGCCGTCGCCGAAGCGTAAACCGTCCGTGAGATCGGGATCGAACGATGCGACAACTCGTTCACCCGGCCGCAGTTGGGCTTGCCCCCCGCTGGCCCAACGAGAATGCCACAATGCTGGCAGGCCGGTCCCGTCGGATGAGCGGGAGCGATCAGGAACCGAGGACATCTCAGTGTCCCTGAGGGCTTTGACTGGAATCCCCTTGGTTCAACCGAGCCTTGCGAGCAGAGATGAATGATTCGATGCATACGAACACGAAGGTGATGCAGATCAATGTCATCGCCCAAACCATAGACACAGGGAGTAAATCGACTTCCTCTCCCCGTAAGATTTTGAGGGCCTGCGGAATTCCACGTCCCAACGCCGCTAGTCCGCCAAGGAGTCCAAACGCTGCTGCCGCGTGCATCGCATGCTTTCGGGCGTTGGGAAGTGCACCTGCGAGAATTCCCAGCAGAACCAGCGGAACCCCAACAAAACACGGGATAAAGATACTGACGCTACCGACTTTGCCCCCCGTTAAAACGAGCGTGACAACGGACAACGAACATAGCAGTAATCCAAAAATGATCGTGATATTGGGCATAGATCCCCCCGACAATTGACGCTGGATATCCGGTAACGTACAGTGAATGTAAGTAATTCATCGCTTATTGGCGATACCACACGTGGCATGACTTTTTGTGTGAGACAGTCTTCCTGGTCTGTGGTATGCGTTGTTCCATCCCTAATCCCTTACCTTGCCTCCTTAGATGTTGTCGACGAGGTGATGTGTGAAAGACTTTGGATTCTTAGTTCCAACCGGTGGCGGGGAAGATATTCCTCTCAAGAAGGATCGGATCCTCGTCGGGCGTCGCGAAAATTGCGATATCGTTCTACGGTTTGCAAACGTATCCGGCCAGCATTGCCGACTGACCCTCGAGCAGGGGTACTGGTTCGTCAAGGATCTGGACAGCCGCAATGGTACCAAAGTCAGCGGCTATCGAGTCACGCGTAAACGTTGCGATCCCGGTGTGATCATTTCGATAGCCAAGCATCAGTTCGAGATCCGTTACAACCCTGAAGAGCTAGGGGCTACCGGGCCACCGCCGGCGGACGATGATCAAATCGAAATGTCGTTGCGTTCCTCGCTCATGGAACGCGCTGGCCTGGATCGTCGAGGTAAAGACGATCGAGGAAGCAACAAGGCGGACTGAGCCCTCGCGAATCCGCCGTCTGCCGTTGCTAAAGCGGTACTTCACGCAATTTTTACTTTTCCGATGGTCAGGAAGACCCAAACAGGGGCTGATGGTTTGCGGAAATCCTCTACCATACGCTTCTATCATTCCTCAAGCTTTTTGAAGTT
This sequence comes from uncultured Pirellula sp., assembly GCA_964464255.1. Taxonomy (GTDB): domain Bacteria; phylum Planctomycetota; class Planctomycetia; order Pirellulales; family Pirellulaceae; genus JBKCUI01. The sequence goes on along the minus strand of CAYXFO010000182.1, from coordinate 4,225 downwards.
GCGCTTTTGATGGTTGAAATTGCTAGCAGTCTATGTTTTACCAGGGATTATCACAACCCGACGCGTGAGCGAGGGGCACACGAGGGAACACGTCGCGAGCGACGCAAGTCCATCCCTCACTTACGTTTCGGGTTGAGATTACATCGAAAACCGCAACTTCAAAACCTAAGCCTTGGGGGTCCCACCCTTTTTCCTTAAGATCGAGTCATGATGAGAATCTCTTTACCGCCTCGGAAGCATTCCCCTTTTACAAGAGTCTTTACCACCATCGGGTTCTTGGCCATCTTGTGCTCCTTTGCCGGAATCACCAAGACTCAGGCCGAGGATGGCGATTGGTCGCAGTGGAGAGGGCCCGCGCGCGATGGCCAAGCCGCACCGCAAAAACTTCTCAAGTCATGGCCCGAGGGAGGACCGAAACTGAAGTGGAGCTACAAAGTAACTGGCCTCGGATATTCGACCCCGACTGTCAGCAACGGAAAACTCTACACGATCGGGCAACGCGGTGACGACTGCTTGGCGATCTGTATCAATGCGTCGACTGGTGAAGAGGTGTGGGCTCAGCGCATTGACCGCGGCACCAAGAAAGGGGATTACCTTACCGAGTGGGGCGGCGGGCCTCGAAGTAGCCCTACAATCGATGGAGAGCTAGCCTATTTCCTGAGCGATCTCGGCGAATTCGCCTGCCTCAAAACCAGCGACGGTTCTAAGGTCTGGAGCATCAACCTAGTAAGCGATCTGGGAGGCAAAGTTCCGCAATGGGGGTATAGCGAATCCCCGTTCATCGATGGCAATCGAGTCGTCGCAACTCCTGGCGGCGAGAACTTCATGGTGGCTTTCGACAAGAAAAGCGGCGAACGAGTGTGGACATCCAAAGGCTTCTCCGATGGAGCCCAGTACGTCTCGATCATGAAAGCAACCGTCGGCGGCACTCCTATCTATGTAACCGCCTGCAAGCCCGGACTGGTCGCATTCCACGCCGAAACCGGGGAACTTCAATTCACCAGCAAGACCACCGGCAATAACGTTGCGGTCATTCCAACGCCCATCATTTTGGGTGACGAAATCTATCACTCCAGCGCGTACAAAGCCGGTAACACTCTACTGAAGCTTAAGTCCAATGGTGGGAAAGTGGACATGCAGGAAGTCTACCACTTTGACAAAGAGAGTATGGAAAACCATCACGGCGGATATGTCCTTTATGATGGAACCATCTTCGGGTTCAGCAATGCACTACGCGGAGTCTGGATGGCTCAGGACTGGAAGACCGGAAACGTTCTCTGGTCCAAGAAAGTAGGGAACGGTCGATCCGGCTCCATCACCATGGCCGATGGACTGCTCTACTGTTATGACGATGCCGATGGTATTTGTTATTTGGTCGAACCATCCAAGGAAGGATGGAAGGAACTTGGTCAAGTAAAGTTGCCCGAGCAAACCGCGACCGACCGTGGACGCGGTGCCATCTGGGCTCACCCAATCGTCGCCAACAAAACCCTGATCATACGCGATCAGGAATTGATCTACGCGTTCGACATCGGTCAAACTCGATAGTCGCAAAAACCGAGTAGAACTCTCTATGCGTCCGCAGTTTCGGCCTAGGGTCGGGCACGCATGGACTTGCGTGCTTCTTCCGCAGCAGCCTGAATCGATTTCATTCGGTTGGGGTTATCGGCCTGGCCTGTGAGTTCGTATAGAAAACGACTTGGGAAGGTAGGCCTCGCCTTTCCCCACTTCATCCGACTCAGGGGCAGGGTCAACGCCAATTCGTCTTGAGCTCGAGTCACGCCGACATAGCACAATCGCCGTTCTTCATCGACTCCATCGACGGAATCCACAATCGACCGGCGATGAGGCAGAACACCTTCCTCCATGCCAATCATGTATACGATCGGAAACTCCAAGCCTTTGGCGCTGTGATAGGTCATTAGCGACACCCCTTTGGCGGGCGCGGATTTGTCGCTGCTGCTGCCGTACTCACGTCCCGAGAGGGTCACGCTCTTGAGAAAATCCCCCAAGTCGCCCTGCGGATTCGCCATCTCGTATTGTGCCAGCGCATTGATCACCCCTTCGATCGATTCGACCCGCATCTCGGCTTCATCCGCTTCGCGATAGAGCCGCTCAATTTCCTCTCGATAGCGAATCTCTCGTACGAACTGCTCAAGTACTGCCGTAAGCGTGCCGTCGGACTCTGAGCCGATCGGATCGTCGATGTCTACGTGTTGATCATCTCTTTGTTCATTGACTAACTTCGGTGCATCGACTTGTTTATTGTTTCTGTTAGCGGGTTGGCTATCAGGATTCGCACGGGTTGAATCGGGCGAATCGTTCGTGTCGGGCGAGTAGGTGCCGGTGGCACCGGGAGAGAATAGTCGAGCATATTTGCTGCGGAGAGCGATGAGTGTGGCGACACCTCGCTGGGCTGGCAGAGGCAGTTGTGCGATTGTATTGGCATCGTTCATCACGCGCCAAACCGATTGCGAGGTATCGACAGCCTGTTTCATCAGCTTGTCAATGCTGCCTGCTCCCATTCCTCTGGGGGGGACATTGATAATTCGGAGCAAGGAGAGTTCATCATCCGGTTGATCGATCCATCGGAGAAACGCGAGCAGATCGCGAACTTCCTTTCGGTCGAAGAACGATTGCGTTCCAGTGATTGTGTAGGGGACTTTCTGTTTGCGGAGTTCCAGTTCGAATAATCGGGGTTGTTCGTTGGTTCGAAACAGGATCGCGAAATCTCCGGGCGACAGGCTTGGTTCTTTTTTCAGACGATCGACGATTTCCTGAACGACCCCTTTTGCCTCGTCTCCGTCGGCAGGGAACTGTAGCACCCGTGGTGGCTGGCCATTGCGTCGTGCAGCTCTCAAGATCTTGTCGTGTCGGTGTTGATTGAAGGCGATCAATCGATTGGCCATTTTGAGGATCGCGTCGGTGGATCGGTAGTTTTCTTCGAGTCGAACCACTCTCGCCTCGGGCCAATCGTTGCGGAAATTGAGGATATGCCGGACTTCGGCGCCGCGCCAGCCATAGATCGATTGGTCATCATCCCCGACAACGCACAGGTTACGATGCTCGTTTGCTAGAGCTCTAATAATCCGGTATTGGGTTCCGTTGGTGTCCTGATACTCATCGACCAGAACGTGGTCGTATCGCCCGGCTTCTTGTGCTCGGACCTCCGGGTACTCACTCAAGAGTTGTTCGGCGCAGACCAACAGGTCATCGAAATCGAAGGCGGCCTGCAATTTCAATGCGCGTTGATATCGGCGAAAACCGGCGGCAGCGAGATGGTCTTTATCACCCTTCGCAGCGGTGTCGGCTTGCTCGGGGCGCACCCCTTCGTTTTTCCATCGGCTCACGATGGCGAGGAAATCAGCAGGCGACAGGACGTTTTCGTGCACACGGATTTCGCGCAGAACCGTTCGGGCCACACTCTCTGAATCGCTTCGATCGTAAATGCTGAACTTTTCCGGGTAGCCCAGGATGCTGGCGTGCCGTTTCAGGATCTGAACGCAATGGGAATGGAAGGTTCCGATCTGGGGCCGAGGGGGTGGGGGCTTTCCGCGTGGGACCCGTTTAGGGAGTTTCAACTGGTGAGCGATCCGCTCCTGCATTTCCAGCGAGGCTTTGTTGGTGAACGTGACCGCCAAGATGCGGTCGGGGCGGGTGCCATGCCGGATCAAATTGGCGACCCGAAACGTCACTACACGGGTTTTCCCAGTACCGGCACCGGCCAGGACCAGCAACGGTCCGGACAGAGTTTCGACGGCTTCCTGTTGGGCGGGGTTGAGAGCATCCATAATGCGAAATGTACGGGGCAAACCCCGGGATCACTAGGACCGGTCCGGAATTCCGCATTTGGACTCGACGATCCCTCCCCACGTGGCTAGACTTTCGCCTCTTGTGACGGAATTCTTCGAACTCTAAGACAACTGTTTTTTTGATATGTACGCGATTATCTGCGATGGCGGACGCCAATACAAAGTGACTGAAGGGCTCCTCTTGGACATTGATTTTCGCGATACAGCTGAAACCGGCGACGCGATCGAGTTTGATCGCGTACTGGCTGTTGGCAGCGATATCGGGCTCAAGCTGGGTCAGCCGACTGTTGCGGGTGCCAAAGTTCAAGCCGAAGTCGTCGGGTTGGAACAGGGGCCGAAACTGTTCGTCCAAAAGTTCCGTCGCCGCAAGAATTACGACGTCCGCACTGGACACCGCCAGAAGTTCACTCGCG
>CAYXFO010000181.1:0-8560 GCA_964464255.1 uncultured Pirellula sp. | reverse complement strand
GATGGCGAGACTGTGGAAGCAATTGGTTTCTTTGATCCGACGTTCGTCCGACGCGGGAAACAACGAACTTTCGTCCAATCGCCGGCAGGATGCACGCCGACGATTGCGAGTGGAGATGCTCGAGCAGCGTCAGTTGATGGCGGCCAATATTCAAGGAGTCGTATTCCACGATACCACGGATAACGGACTCGGCGGCGCTGATCCGCTGATCTCTGGGGTCACGATTTCTTTGTTCCGCGACGGTGGCAATGGGACGTTCGACAATGGGGGCGGTGATGATATCGCATCCGGAACGACCACATCGGCCGTTTCGACCGGTGCGTATTCATTCTCGGTGAATACAGCGGGTGATTACTATGTCGTTCAGTCGACCGTTGCACCGGGATTGATCCAACGCCCAGCCCAGCGAGTGCAGTCATTGACGGTCACGGCAGGCGACATCACGGGGTCCGTGATCACCACTCTCGATTCATTCAACACGACTCAGCAGATAGTCAATGCTGCATTTCCTGGCTCGACTCCCGAGAGTGACTCCATGGATGCACCGGAAGCGATTGGTAATGAGCGGGACATCTTCGTCGATGCGACGGCTGGAAATATCAGTGTTTCCGCCAACGCACCAGCGAACCCAGGGTTGCTGGTTTTTGATGTCGGTGCAGGGGCAAATGGTACTCGATTGATTACCTATGACGGAGACGACAACAACGCTCAAACACTCAGCAATAACGGCCTCGCAGGGTTCAATCTAACCAGCGGCGGTGCAGACGCGTTTCGATTCGTGATCGGTGGTGAATCAGGTACCCAGTTGATCGTGCGGGTCTTCAGCGGGGCGAATTCGTCGACTCGCACAGTATCGATTCCGGTCACACTTGGTGGGGGTGGGGGACCAACGACACAGAACTTGGATATCCCCTTCGCCGACTTCACGGTGAATGCGGGGACAGGTGCGAACTTTTCATCCGTTGGAGCGATTCAGCTCGAGGTCACAGGTCCGGATTCCGCCGACGCGATCATCGATAGCTTCAGCACTGTTGCGCCAACGGTTTTCACCCGAAACTTTGCCAACTTGACTCCGATGAGCATCGGTAACCAAGTCTTCGCTGATCGCAATGATAACGGGCTGTTTGATACAGGTGCAACGCCACCAGAAGTAGGCGTTGCATCGGTTCAACTGCAATTGTTCCTGGATTCCAACAGCAACGGCACCTACGATCCTGGGACCGACACGGCGGCACTCGATGGATCGAGCAATCCCATCGTTACAACCACCAATGCATCCGGCGTATATAACTTTACGAACTTGCTGCCAGGCAGCTACTTCGTCGTTATTCCTTCGACGAACTTTACCGGGGTCGGAGCAGCGATTGGTCATGTGGTCAGCTCATCAGTGCCCGCTGGTCCAACCAATAACTCCAACGTGGGCACTGCGATTGCAGGTGGAGCGGGCGCAATTGTCTCCTCGCTCATCACACTGGCTGCGGGAGCGGCACCCATAACCGATGGCGACAGCGATGTGAACACAAACAACGCTATCGACTTTGGTCTCTTCTCGCAATTCGATGTGACGGTCAACAAGACAACCACCGCGACGGAAGCAGCCGCTGGCTCGACGATCACCTACACAGTCACCGTTCGCAACGATGGGCCCGGACCTGCTACGGGAGTCACACTGACGGACAACATTCCCGATGGTTTAGATATCCTATCCGTCACATCAAGCGATCCAACGGATGTGATCACGATTCCCGCGACAGCTCAAGACACCACCATCGCTAATCCTGACGATATCACCGTGACCATCGGTACTCTTGCCGCCAGCGCAACCACCCAACGAACACTCACCATCGTTGCCTTGGTCTTGCCCAACACGGTAGGTTCCGGCTCGCCTTTATCGATCGTCAATACTGCGACCGTCACCGCATTGGGGACAGAAACCGGAGCACTAACCAACAGTTCATTGAGCACGCTTCCTGTGACGCGCAACGCCGTGTTGGCGATCACGAAGACGGGTTCGCCCGCATCAGTCGCAATCGGCAGCAATGTCACTTACACCGTAACACTGAGAAACACCGGACCAGCCACTGCGCGAAATACGATCATCACCGACACGTTGCCTATTGGCCTGGATTTGATCTCTGTGACTTCGAACGTAGGGACTGCGACGCCGACTCAAGGAGCTGGCGGGGCCGCGGATAGCTTCACGGTAACTGTTCCTGAAGTCAATGTGGATAGCCCATCGGTAGATACCGATGTGGTTGTGACCATCGTCGCTCAGGTATTGGCTGGCATCGCTGGAACGACATTCACCAACACCGTCAATGGCGACTCGGATGATTCGGCGGCAGTCACCGACAACGTCACAAACAACGTTCAGCGAAACATTGATTTGGTGGTCACCAAGACGATTGCTACGAATCCTCCCTCCGGGGCAACACCACCCAATGCCGCTCCGAACTCCACATTCACCTACACCATCCTGGCTCGTAACGATGGTCCGAATGATGCAACCACTGTCCGTGTCACCGACAATATCCCGGACGGTATTCGAATCACTAGCGTGACGTCCAGTGATGGGACCGACACGATCACCATCCCAGCCTCGGCACAGGACACCACCGCAGCCAACCCCGACGACATCATAATCGACCTGGGTAATTTAGCAGTTGGCGCCGGAGCACAGACAACCATCACAATCGTTGGCGTGATTCTGGCAGGCACGGTGGGCAATTTCACGAACGTGGCGACGATCGGTGTGACGGACAGCACGCTGAACAACGAAACGAATGCAGGCAACAACAGCAGCTCCGTAGCGGCTAATGCGCAGCGTACTGTGGACTTGACCGTTGCCAAGACAGGACCAGCGACTGCAGTTGCTGGCAACACCATCACTTACACGATGACCGCCACCAATAACGGGCCATCGGATGCGATTGGCGTTCGAGTTACCGACAATATTCCAGATGGTATCCGAGTCATCAGCGCGACACTCAACGGCACTGCAGTAACCGTTCCGGCATCTGCTTCCGACACAACCGCAGCAAACCCGGATGACATTGTTTTTGACGTCGGGAATTTGGCTTCGGGAGCGAATATCAACACCCTTCAAATCGTCGCTGCGATTCTTCCAGCAACGGCCGCAGGCTCACTGATCAACTCGGCCGTCATCAGCACGACCGATGTGGATACCGTTGAAACACCGAACAACAATAATGCATCCTCCTTCACTACGACTGTGAGTGTGCAAAACGACGTCGCGATCACCAAGTCGGGGCCAGCAACTATTCCCGCTGGTACCGAGCTGACCTATACGCTCAACGTCACGAACTCGGGGCCGTCGACTGCCACCAGCATCGCGGTGAGCGATGTTTTGCCAGCGGGGTTGACGTTCGTATCCGGAACCTCAACGATCGGTGGAACGACCGCTGGAACGGTATCCGCCACAGGCAATACCGCGTCGGTAACCATACCTACACTCAATCCGAGTGAAACGGCAGTAGTCACGATTCGTGCGACTGTCGCGGTCACGGTGACCGGAAACATTTCCAATACCGCCACAGCGACCGCAGCGAACGATACCAATGCGGCTAACAACACCAGTGCCGCAGTCACAACCAACGTGACCGCCCCACCAGTTGTCAGCTTCGCAGGACGTATTTACAACGACGCCAATCGGAACAGTGTGTTTGATTCGGGTGATGGTGGGATCGCTGGCATTACAGTGACCCTCAATGGAACTCCGATCAATTCCACTACGCCCGTTACCCTCACTACGACAACCAATGCGAACGGTGAATATTCATTCGCGAACGTTAGTCAGGGGACTTACACTGTCAGCACGGGGACTCCATCCGACTTCGCTTTCCTAGCATCCAATCCAGGGACGACGGGAGGGAACGCTGGAACCAATCAAGTCGCAGACGCGAATGTGAATGGCAACTCAGCCAGCAACAACATCGGTTACACCCGAGTCTTCAGCAAACGATTGTTCCTGGCCTCCTCAACTAGGCCTTAAGAACTGAGTTCTGCAGTTGATGAACTGTCGATTCAATAGATGCGAGCAGGTTGCCTTCGAGTTTTCCTGCGAGCGGCATGATCGGTCCAACATTCGCAATCCCTGATGCTTGGACCGCAGCATGCAATACTCGAATGGGTGAGTGCGCATTGCGCAGTTCCTCGAGTTCCCGAAACGCTTCGCGACATGCTTCGGCATCCTTCCAGTGTCGATCGCGGATCGAATTGAGTAGCCTAGCGGACAGTTCGGGGCGCACGCACACGACCCCGCTGGTGAATCCACCCAGGCCAAAGTCTCTCATGTGAACGATCGCGGGCTGCTCTCCCATCCCGCTCACCACGATCTCCTTGGGGACCTGCTCGAGAAGTTCGTCGAGATATGGATCCTTCGAGGGTTCGTCGCGGACCACCGCGTACTTGATCCAAGAGATTTGTCCATCAGCAAACATCCGCCCCACTGCATCGGGCGAAAGCCAACGATCGAATTTCAGGTACAGGACGATGGGCTTGCCCATACCATCCACCACGCGTTTCAATCCTTCGATGATCCCTGCTTCATCGGCGATCTCGCGCTGCGGTAATACCATGGCTGTATCAAATGGCATGTCGTGCAAGACCTGTGCTTGATCCATCATCATCCCAAACGCGGGTCCGATCGAAGGGATGATCCAAGTATCCGATGAAGCTTGCTCCAACAATCCTCGCAATACATCCGCATATTCGGATAAGCGGATATGGTAGAAGAGGGCGTTGCCGCCATACAGCAAAGTAGACACGCCACCGGCTTCGATGTGCCGGATCAAGCGACCGTTTTCGATGGCATCGAACGACAGATCCTCGCGCCTTGCTAAGGGAGGGACGGCGATGACACTGCTGCGAATGCGTTGGCTGAAGTCCATATTCCTGGTCTCTTTGCGGCTTTGGATGAATCAATAGATATCGGGTTCGCGTCCTCGATCGCGACCCTCGAGAAAGTCGAAATCGCATCCTTCGTGAGCTTGGGTAACATGCTTGGCATACAGATGCGTATAGCCTCGCGAAGCAACCTCGGTCAGCGGCTGTTGCGAGTCGCGGCGCGTCGCGATCTCCTGATCGTCGACGCACCATTGCAGCCGCCTGGAGGGCACATCCAGTTCGATCCAATCGCCGTCGCGAACGAGCGACAATGGTCCACCCACACCCGATTCGGGAGAGATATGGAGCACGCATGTGCCATAGCTGGTCCCGCTCATCCGAGCATCGGAGATGCGGACCATATCTCGAACCCCCCGGCGCAGCAACTTGTTCGGAATCGGCAACATCCCCCACTCCGGCATCCCCGGCGCGCCGACAGGCCCTGCGTTTTGCAGGACCAGCACCGAATCGGCATCGACATCGAGATCCTCGGAGTGGATCCGACTCTTCAAGTCGGCGTATCCTCGAAAAACGATCGCGCGACCGCGATGAACGAGCAGTTCTTGGCTTGCCGCCGAAGACTTGATCACGCATCCATGAGGCGCGAGGTTTCCGTAAAGGATGCATGTGCCTCCGTTCGAATAGATTGGTTTGTCTTTCGATCGCAATACATCCTCGTCGAGGACCTCTGCCCTCGCGATGCAGTCGCTGAATCGAGTTCCGTCGACACGCTCGCTGGATGCGTCGAATAGTTCCCCAAGTTGCTTGATCAATCCCAGCAACCCACCAGCTCGATGAAAGTCTTCCATGAGGTGTGTGCCGCTCGGCCTCAGATTCGCCAGAACAGGTACCTGACGCGACAGCACATCGTAATCGTTGAGCGTGACAGGGAGTCCCGCACGCCGCGACATCGCGATCATGTGGACCATGGCGTTGGTCGATCCTCCGATCGCTAATTGAACGGTCATCGCATTGTGAAAACTCTTTCGCGTTAGAAAGGTGCTTGGGCTCCGTTGGTTCCACGCGAGTCCCACAGCAGTTCTTCCTGTCGCAACCGCCAATCGGCTGTGTTCAGAAACCACGGCTGGAATGCTGGATGCTTTTGGCAGTGTGAACCCGAGGGATTCGGCGATGCAGGCCATCGTCGAAGCCGTTCCCATCGTCATGCATGTTCCGGCAGAACGGGCGATGCAGTTCTCAATTTCGACCCATTCTCCATCGCACAGATTCCCCGCGCATCGCTCATTCCAATATTTCCACGCGTCGGTACCGCTACCCAGTGTTGTGTTTCGCCATCGAGCGTTGAGCATGGGACCGGCCGGAAAAAAGATCGACGGGATATCTGCGGAGATCGCTCCCATCAACAGCCCCGGCACCGTTTTGTCGCAACCTCCCATCAGCACCGCAGCGTCGATCGGATGGGCTCGCAGCACCTCCTCGGTCTCCATCGCCAAAAGATTTCGGTACAACATCGCCGTGGGCTTCATAAGCATTTCGCTCAAACTCATCACAGGAATCTCGACCGGGAATCCACCCTCCTGAAGGATCCCACGTTTGATCTCCTCCGCTCGCTCTCGAAAATGCGAATGGCAGGTGTTTAAGTCGCTCCACGTGTTGAGCAGCGCAACGATCGGACGATCGCGATAGTCCTGATCATCGAAGCCCATCCCCTTCAAACGCGATCGATGCCCGAAACTTCGCAAATCATCGGGACGGAACCATCGCGAGGAACGCAAGGAAGAGGGATCGCGATTAGGTAGTGAGGAGGACATTTCGGCTTCGATTCAGGAATGTTGGATGCTCATGCGAAAGCCCCGAAAGGTGCACAAACGTTTTCACGCGTTCCAAGGCTGGGTGTTGAACATTCGATCACCGGCATCCCCCAGGCCAGGTACGATGAACTTGTGCGGATTGAGTTCCTCATCCACGGCAGCGACATAAACGCGAACATCCGGATGCTCGGCATGGAACCGCTCGATCCCTTCCCGGGCGGCAATCACACTCAGAACCCGGACATCGGGGACGCCCCATCGCTTGAGCGCAGCCACTGCTGCACGAACCGAGCCGCCTGTCGCCAGCATGGGGTCGAGCACGAACCCGACCTTCGCGGGGTTGGTTGTTGGTAGCTTGCAGTAGTATTCCACCGGCATGGCGGTAGCCTCATCGCGGTACATCCCGAGATGCCATACCTGAGCATCGGGCAGCAATTCCAGAACCGGTTCCACCAAGCCTAAGCCTGCTCGCAGAATGGGAACGATCGCTATTGTTCCAGTCAGTTTCTTCCCTTCCATGCGAGTTAGCGGAGTGGTCACCGCGACCGGTTCCAAGTCGAGATCCTCTGTCGCCTTCACCGCGAGCAACATCGACAGGAGTCGCACCTGTATTCGGAACTGCGCCGAGGGTGTGACGGAATCCCTCAGAATCGATAAATGGTGCGCGGCTAACGGATGATCGAGTTCGTAGACGTGTTGCAAGGTTTTGTTCCTTTGTTTGCTTGCGCAGTAGGGGTGCGAAAGTCTTCGATCACCCGCGCAGAAATATCTTAGCAGAATTCGATCTCCTCGATTGTCAGCTAAATCTTTCGAATGAAGTGAGCTGCATAGCTTCGCACTTGCTTGCCGTTGAGAACGTGAAACAATCGCAATTGCTGGACGACCGAGTCAGCGAAGTGGCTAAGCGGAACATGCACCAGCTTTCGTCGAAATCGTTTGGCGATTTGTCGAAGGGCGAGACCGGGAGCAGAGGGGCTGAGCAGAGCGATGTGTTTGGACTCGGCATGCAAACATGCGGCCGCGACCAAGCGCTGCTCAAGCGTGTCTGTGAAATCCAATCGCGGATCGGTCCAGATGTCGTCGATCGGTCGGGGCGGGTAGAGAAACATCGCACCTCCGTAAGTGGAAACCGCCACTCCAGGCCCTAAAATCTCCTTCGCGAACGGGATCGCATAGAACGCCAAGGTCGATTCCTCGCCATGCTCAGCATACCAAGTCGTGCGCCACGCATATTCGCGCGGATCGGGTTCGTTCTCGAACAACATCACCGTAGCATCCAAATGCCCGATCGATGGTGGAAGGATCTTCACATAAAGCGAACCATCGTACCAATGTCTCAACGTTTCCCGCAGATCGAGCCCATCCATCAGGCTGGTGGAGAATTTTTCGGAACGGGCCAAATCGGCACCGATCATGGCTCGCGCCCGTTCAACAATGCGATTTCGAAAACTCTCGATGCGAGTATCCTCCTCCGGCCACGAGCATTGCTGGTAGGGATTCCATCGACTCGCCCACTTTCGCTTGTCTTGCTTGAGGGGCGGTCGGTTGAGTTCGAGGTTCTTCCACTCCATCTTCGGCCCGGGCAACAGTGATTGGAGGGGCAGGATATCGCCATCCGGAAATTCCCCCTGTTCGATTCCCATTTTCAAAGTCGGCCAAGGCAACGGTTCATCGAAGGCATAATCGCGAGCCGCATTCACCAAGTGGATCGCGAACATATCACCCATCATTTGTTGGGCAGAGCGTACGATCGTGTAGAGACTCGGAGTCATCAGCCGCTCCATCAGCGTCTGGTTTCGAATGTACTTCAGGCACTGCGAGATTAGCAAAGGAGTAATCTGCCGTGCTCTCTGTCCCAGATCAGCGCGGTAACTGGCCCGAGC
>CAYXFO010000180.1:0-8579 GCA_964464255.1 uncultured Pirellula sp. | reverse complement strand
CCAATACAACGAGTTGATGGATGACAACCGATACGCAGAAGCGGAAGTCATCGCTCGCAAAGTCGAGGAAATCAAGCCGAACTCGGAAATCGCCTCGGTCATGCGTGGCCGCTCGGTGATCCAACGTCGTATCGAAGAGCAAAAGGAAATTCAGAAACTGAAGGAGGAGGCCCTTCTCAACAGTTTCTCCGATGCCGAGCGATCCTCTGCAACCTACTTGAAGGACAACCAGCCGTTGCAATTCCCCGCTGTTAAGGACTGGACCGACCTGCGGCGATTGCGAGATAAATACGGGAACGAATCCCTCGCGTTACAACCGTCCGAAAAGCGGATCCTTGAAATTCTCGAAGAGCCATTCTCAGCCAGCTTTGATAGAAGGCCGCTGTCGGAGGCTCTCAAAACGATCTCGGAGATGACCGGGCTGATCATCTTGATCGATGAACCATCGATCGCTGAAGAAGGTCTGCGTTCTGACCAACCGATCAGCCTCGATTTGCGTGGAAATCAAATCAAGCTGAAGAATGTGCTCAAGAATATTCTCGAGCCGCTGAACCTGAGCTACTCCATTAAGAATGAGGTGGTCAAGGTACAGAGCCGTCGCTTCATGCAGCAGGAAATGTACAGCACGCCCTATCCAATCAAGGATTTGGTGATCCCGGTCCCCAACTTCATCTCGGATTACAACACGGGGATGGCTGGTGCTGTGGAAGCTGCCTACCAGGCACAAACCAATTACGTAGCGGTCAATCTGCCCGAGCAGGATGGTATGTCGCTTCGATCGAATAAGCTTGCCAGCATCGACCCGAATTCGAATGTCCTCGCCCAATTTGCTTCTAATTCATCCGTCAACCCTGGTTCGTTTTCGCCCGGCAGAACTTCCCCTGGCATGGATCCATTCCCGGCATCGGGAACAGCGGGTGGACTGGGTGGTGCATCAATGGCGAATTTCAGCGAGTTGATGAACCTAATTCAACAAACAATCGCTCCGAGCGAATGGCAAGACGCGGGTGGCACATCCACGATGATGCCCTTCACCCAGAACCTGAGCTTGATTGTGAACGCTCCCCAAGAAACGCACGAGCAAATCGCCGATTTGCTGAAGAGCCTGAGAGCCCTCCAAAATCTGCAGGTATCCATCGAACTTCGGTTCATACAACTCCAAGACACCTTCTTCGAACAAATCGGGGTCGACTTCGATGCCAACTACGACGACAAGGTTCGACGAATCCCTCAAGAGGATTCCGGGCCGAGCGTCGTCGTCGGTCTGTCGGGCCAAACCAGTACAGTTCCAGCCCTTACGGGGGACTTTGATATCCAACTGCGTCAAGGAAGCTTCGGACTACCCTCTCCCTTCGGTAATCCCTCTGCAACCGCTGGATCCCAGGTCGGATTCGCGATCTTGAGTGACCTAGAACTGTTCTTCTTCCTTCAGGCAGCACAGGGAAACAGTCGCCAAAACGTCCTGCAAGCACCTAAGGTGACGATGTTCGACGGACAGTTTGGAACGATCAACGACTTCGCGCAACGGCCGTTCGTCATCGGATTCGAACCCGTCGTCGGTGACTTCGCGGTCGCTCAGCGGCCAGTTATCGTGATCCTGAACGAAGGTACCCAAATGAACGTTCAATCGGTCGTGTCGCAGGACAAACGATTTGTGCGAATGACGTTGATGCCTCAGTTCACACGCCTCGAAGCCACCGACCGCCAGTTCACTTTCCAAGGGAAGAAGTCGACAAAGTCTGGAACCAGCATTCTGGATCCCAACGGCAAACCGACAGGAAACCGAAACAATGAGGAGGAAATCATCGAGGGTACAACTGTCCAACAACCTACCGTAGGTACAACCTCGGTCGGTACAACGGTCAGCGTACCCGATGGTGGAACCATCCTTATGGGGGGTATCAAACGGCTCCAAGAAGGCCGAACGGAACGAGGGACGCCTATGCTTTCCAAGATCCCCTACATCAATCGCTTGTTCCGTAACACCTCGATCGGTCGTCAAACCAGTACACTCATGTTTACGGTGACTCCCCGAATCATTATTCCTGAGGAAGAAGAAGAGGAAATGGGTATCCCACGAACACGACCGTAACCGGAGGGGTAACGGCCGAATAGGCACAATCCCGTCGAATACTAAGAGCCTCGCAGTTGCGGGGCTCTTTTCGTTTTGGAGGCCACAGTATGCAGACCCCATCCACCTTGGGGGGCATGCCCAGGGCAGGAAAAAAATTTTTTTGGTTTTCCACTTCCGGCGAACCTTTTCGTTCCGCATTCCTCTTTTAACTAATCGCCAACGAATTCGCTTGGCGATCTTTGGGAGGCCAACGAGTTGTTTTTCTCCTAGCGGTGGGATACTATCGCTTAGGCGAGAAATGGCCGAGGCTATTTCCGATTAACGGTTTTTCATTTGTTTCATCTCATGCTGCGCTGAATAGGTGCGGGGAGGTAACCATGTGGTTGGTCAAACAAACTCAACGAATTGCTCGCGTTATTGCCATAAAGCAACGACGCCTGGATATCGCATTGAGCACCACCGCAGAACACCTCCTAGACCTTCTGAAAGCGAGCTTAGGTATGTCGAGCGAACGTACGGGCAAAAACCACCCGTCGCGTTGCTGGCTAACGACGTCTGACCATACGTCACCGTCCGGGAATTGCATGCGTGCAATACCCAGACCCGCGTATGTGACCAGCCGTCTAAGCCCAACGACACGGCGGATCAGTCACTAAAGACATCCGTTCGACCAATCGCCAACGAAGGAAATCCCCTTCGAGGCGACCAGACATACCTAAGAAACCCTTTGTAAGAAGCTGTCGGCTTCACGTTCGCATGCGCTCTTTCGAGCAGGTTGCGATCTGAATCTGATCGGTGTTTCGCTGCAAATGGTGGCCCCTAACCCCCTTTTTGCGAGTAACGCACTCTGCCTTCGGGCGGATTGTGCTCGCACGGAGCATGAGAAATGACCGCTATCATCGGATACGAACACGACGAGTTGGAAAACTTGGTTGCCGCTGCTCGAGCGGGTGACAGAGGAGCGATGGACGAACTGTGCACTCGTTTTCGTGGCATGGTGATGTCCATTGCCATCGCTCGGTTGGGGGATTGGCATGAAGCCGACGACCTGTGCCAGGATGCCTTCATTCAGGCGTTTCGAAAGTTGGATCAACTGCAGACTAACGCTGCGTTCGTTGGTTGGCTACAGACCATCGTTGCTCGCATGGCGATCAACCGAGGAACTCGTCGAGGCCGAACCACCAACGTCGAACAGGAGTTCCTGGAGAACACCATCGAAGACAAGCGGGCAGCATTCGACAACGCCGTGCGGGAGGAAGAAGCGGCAACTGTCATGAACAAGTTGCAAGCGATGCGAGAATTGGACCGAGATACGCTGGTCGCCTTCTACATCGATGGCCAATCCTTGATCGAAATGAGCAATCGTTTCGCCGCTCCGATCGGAACGATCAAGCGTCGGTTGCATACCGCTCGCAAGCGGTTGGCTCAAGAGTGCAAGATCCTGATTTAGGGAACTCGCAAATCAGGAAATTCGCAGCAGTCCGGTCGGTGCAGTTTTTCAGGCTGCACCGGCCCAGGGCAAAAGCAACATTTCTAAGGTCTTAGCAACCACACTCCGGTTCCTGTCGAAACCGCTTGGGTCCCAATCGCATAGGGACTGTATGGAGGACGTTGCCGCAGTCCAGGTGCTGCGGTCCCTGGACGATAACGACCCACGTTCGCTACGTCTTCGAACGGTCTATTCAGGCAGTAAAAATAGGGGGTCAAGAAGATCCCGGTGTAAAAACGCGCTCCCGAGATCATCGGTTGCAGGGTCGGATAGCGTTCATGCCCGTGATTTTCGAGCATGATGTCTTCGTAATAGGTCGGCTGATGACAGAAGACCGGAGCGATCCATTGCTTGCTCGAGTAGGTCCATCCCTCCGGACGATCGGGCCCGAACGGAAGTGGGACCGGTTCCGGAAGCCTACCTTGAGTCGAATCAGGGGGAATCTGAGAGGTTCCGATACCAGCGACGGAAGTGTTCGGGATGGTCAACGCCTTAGTCTTCAGGACTTCTTGAGGACTGGCAATGACTGCGGGAGCAATTTCGGGTGCCAAAGCTACTGGGGCTGGCGATAGCTGGACCGTCGACTGCTGCGGGTCGGACTGTTGTGCGACATATCGAAGAGCCTGCAAGTCCTGGGAGACAACGTCTTGTGCAACGGCAAGCGAAGATCCACTCCACCCCATGGTTCCGACGATGAGACCGTTCGCCAGAACACCTCGCAACGCCATTTTCGTCATCTTGATAGCTTTCAACCGTGACATAGTGTCACCCGTACCCATCCCTAGGTGTATTGAAAAGTCGGCCTAAGGGGTTGCCAATGCGATTCGCACTGGTGGCCGACACTGGCTGATTCGGCACAATCTGAGCCATCACTTCATTGCGCACAATCGAAATAGGACGGTCCGTTGCGGTGTCGCTCCATTAAACCGACTAAGCGTCAATCTTTACCTTTGGTCGATTCGACGAGAGGTTTGCGGTCGTATGCGTACGGAGCAGATTGCTTCTTCGCTCTCCGAAAGGCTTCATGGTCAAACGCGGCAACAAAAAAAGCGCGGCCAAAAACCGCGCTTCTTAAAAAGGCTCGACCTTAAGCGGCACCATTGGCCGAAGGATGAGTTTTCTTCCAGTGCTGGAATGCAGCGCGAATATCTTTCACATGCATCCAGTGCCCGTGCGTTTTCGTGGTGCTAGAGACCATGGTCTCGGGAGCGATTTCACCTTTCTCGATTTTCTTGAGAAAATCGCATTCGGAAATCGGACCCACAGTCTTAGAACCGCCGAAAAAGCCTCTCTTCATAAAGTACCAATCAGCGGACATACCTTCCTCCTCGATCTGCAAACAACAAAAAGTACGATGATTGCGAGTTCGACCGAGGTGCAAAGAGTGTTGCTGTCAGCCCTTTAGGAACACCTAACTATAAGGTTAGTTCCTGCCACATTTCCAGAGCCATAACGAAATTTCGACCTTTCATACCAAGAAATTTTGGTTTCCTCGAGAAATTTCGGGAGTCCAAACTCCTTCTCTGGGTCAGTCGCCCGAACTACCCTGGGCACGCGGGTCGTGGGCAGCACGAAGTCGATCGCCATCTCTTTGGATGCCTTGCGCAATCGCTAAAGCTTCCGCGGGACGGACGGAATGGCCTAATGACTGCAATCCATCCATCGTTTCTTGAGTGATAGCGTACGGGTCATTGTTCCCTCGCTCTCTTTCCGTAGAGACGCCGTTTGCGGTTGGATTTGCCTTCTCTGCCAACAGCGTATCCGGACTCCATTGGTGGTGGACTCGACAACCCGAAATGGCGTCGTTGATTGCCTGCTTCAAATCGAGAACTCGCAAGAGTATTTGAAGCGTCGCGGTGATGATGCGTGGTCCACCTGCTGCTCCGCATGTTACGGCAGGCAATCGATCCTCGTCGAGCACTATCGACGGACTCATGCTCGACAAAGGTCGCTTTCCTGGAGCAACCGCATTGGCATAGGAACCAACCAAACCAAACGCGTTCGGCGTCCCAGGAGCGAGACTAAAGTCATCCATCTGGTTGTTGAGCATCACTCCAGTTCCTGGAACCATGACTTTACTTCCCCAGGAAGTATTGACGGTGCAGGTCATGGCGACCCAGTTTCCGTGAGCATCGGCAACCGTCAAATGAGTCGTATGCTTACGGTCCTCAGATTCTTTAGGCACCGCTTGTTCCACTTCGCGTGTTGCGTAAACACTCGGATCGCTACCTGGCGGTACCCCTCGCTCGATACCGATCGACGCCTCCTTTGGGGAGAAACCTTTCATGCGATCTATCAAATAGTCGCCGTTCAGCAATCCGCGAGGAACATCGACAAAATCGCTATCCCCAAGCCAATAGGCTCGATCGGCAAAAGCTCGCTTCATGCATTCAGCGATCAGATGGTATCCCTGTACTCTCGAGCTTCCAAAAACTTCATGCAGCGAATGCGGTTCGAGCATCGCTAACATTTGCGCAATATGGATCCCTCCGGAACTCGGAGGAGGAAAACCGATAACGGAATGGGTGCGATACGGGCTGCAAATAGGGGTGCGATCGAGCGCCTGATAACGAACGAAATCGGATTCGGTAAGGAAACCGCCGATGCTTGCAAGGTATCGGCACGTCGTCTTGGCGAACTCGCCAGCGTAAAACCAGTCACCACCATGGGTGGCGATGTTTCGGAGGGTTTGCGCCAGATCTCGCTGCACCAGGAGTTCGCCCTCTCGAAAGGGTTCGCCATTGCTGTGCAAAAGGATCCCGCGAGATGCGGGATATCGAATCAGGTCCTCGGCCTCGCGTGCCAGAGTGCGGGCAGTGGAACGACTGGCAGGATGCCCCTCGTGTGCGATACGAATCGCGTGATCGAACAGGCGTTCCCAGGGCAAGGCACCATGTGCTCGATGCATTCGGTCCATCGCCGCAATCTGACCGGGAACTCCGCTCGCCAAAGGTCCGGTTTGGCTCAATTGAGGATCAGCTTTTCCGTTGCGCGTGAATAGACTCGGATGAGCCGCGGCCCCGGCAGTCTCGCGACCATCGATCGCGCGAATCCGTCCATCGGCCAGGCGAATCAGGACCAAACATCCGCCCCCGATCCCCGAGTTATGTCCATCGACGACTCCGAGGACCAATGCTGCCGCGATCGCGGCGTCGATCGCATTTCCACCCGAGTGCAAAATCTCCATCGCCGCGTCGGTCGCTAATGGATGGACCGTTGCCGCAGCATGATTGGAAGTCAATGCGCGAGTAGAATGTGGTCTCGGGGAGGCGGACCAAACCAAGGGGCTAGCCCAAGCCAGACTGGCACCGGCGGCCAGTTGCGTTACAAAATGTCTTCGTGAAACCATCGTGCCTCAATTCTCCGGAACAACTCGCCATGAACGGCCCAGCGCGTTCGATCGATCTCGGAAACCGTATCGGATTTGGCGAGCGCGCGAGGTGGACTATTGTACAAGAAGCGTCGGCGATCAAAGCGGGGAATGTGCATCCCTCCGCCCGATTTGAAAACATGGATCACTCTCAATTCGTAGGTGCGGCACACGCGATCGGCGAGGCTATCGACCAATCGCTCGGCAAATCGCTCGGAACTATGGTTGGGGAGTGCACCCAAGCGATGCTCGAGACCACCGGCGTCAACACCAGCCTGGGAACCATTCTCTTGTTGGCACCATTGGTCCAACACGAACTCAAACACTCGGAAACCATCCGATGCGAGATGCTCCGAAAGGACTGGACTGGGTCTAAGCTCCAGGAATTTTTCCACAGTGCAAATGCAGATGACTGCGCATCGGTTTATCGCGCAATCGCCGCTTGCAAACCAGGGGGCCTGGGGACGGCCGAGACCATGGATGTGCTAGGCCCGCCTCCAGAGTCCCTCCTTTCAGCAATGCAACTCGCCGCAGATCGCGACGACGTTGCTTTGCAATACTGCAACGGGTATCTGGAGGTCGCTCGCTATGCCCAGATGCTGCAATCGCCTGATTTCCGATCGATGTCGCTACCCGACGCGATACGCCGTTTGCAAGTGATCATGATGGCAGAGCGTGTCGATAGCCTCATAGCTCGGAAATGCGGCTTGCCTTTCGGTCTCAACGTGCAGTCGCAAGCTATTGAGGTTTTGCGATCAGGCCCTTACGGCAGCGAACGGTTCGAATCCGCGTGGTCTGCCTTCGACATGTTTCTTCGCAGCGATGGAAACCGTCGCAATCCAGGCACAACCGCTGATTTGATCGCCGCGGCACTTTATGTAGCGAGCGACGCATGGATTTGATTCCCATTCCAGATCGCGAGGCCATTCGTTCCGTTCGCTCTGCCAAGCCGATCAGATCACCGTATCAAGCTCAAGGATACTTGCTCGAACGTGAACCTCTGGAGGGTGGGCGAACCGCTGCATGCGCAACCTATTTCCTGACCGGGAGCGAGTGCCGCTTCGCGTGCAGTTTCTGCGACTTGTGGAAATACACGATCAACACGCAGACACCCATCGGCAGTCTTGCACGACAAATCGAATCGCTTCATCACATTCTGCAATCCCGAGGGGAACGATTCGAATGGCTGAAGTTGTACAACGCATCGAATTTCTTCGATCCCTACAATGTTCCGATCGAGGATCATGCCGGTATCGCTTCGGCGTGTGAATCCGCAAGCCGCTTGGTGGTCGAGAATCACGCGAAGCTAACATCATCCACGCAAGGCTTACGACGGATCCGGTCTTTTCAGCAGATGCTCCGCCCAAAACTCGAAATCGCGATGGGATTGGAATCGATCGATCCAGACGCTGAAAAGCTTTTGAACAAGTCGATGCGCCGAAGTGACTTTGAGGCCGCATGCGACCGGCTGCGGGAATGCGGGATCGCGGTGCGAGTGTTTGTGATTTTGCAGCTTCCTGGAACCGAACCAAGAACAGCTCTCGATTGGTGTGTGAAAACTTGCAAGTATGCCTTTGAACGGGGAGCAGAGCGATGCAGCATCATTCCGGCGAGGCGGGGCAACGGGTGGATGGATCGCTTGGAAG
>CAYXFO010000179.1:0-8627 GCA_964464255.1 uncultured Pirellula sp. | reverse complement strand
ACACATGGAGTAGCAGGCGAAAAATTCACTGAAATAGTTTCGCCCACTTCCGTACAAATCCAATTCCCGTTCGTTGATTACCCTTTTCAACCCGAGGATCACTACAGGTCAACACAAACCATGTGACTTGATGACTCACACGCTCACGCTTCTTTGATTCCTTTACGGACGGACCGTTGCATGGATCGGATTGCTGAAAAACCGAGGATCCATCCCTCGATTTCCGCTCGGTCGCGATCGGGATCGTCGGAAGCCATGGGATCGAAGTACTCCGATAAATGACCAGATGCATCCGCAGTTGCAGCCCATAGCGCGCAACTCTTGACCTGCGCTGCGTCGCGGATTCTGTGGAGCGACTCGTCGATATCGATTAGGCCCGGCCAGAACTCGGCATGCACGATTCGGATCTCGTCAGAAAAGGACTTCGTCCATCCGGTCTCAAAGGGCCATATTGCGGAGGCTTCCGAGAATAACTCTTTGAGCTCGATCACCCGAGGCAGTCCCAGCAGAGCTTGGCTTCCCACTGATCCGTTGCCAAACAACTGCCACGCAGAGAATGGGCGCATTCCCGCACTCCTTAAACGGTTTTCCACGATCCGGAATTCCGCTAGCTCCGTTCTCGAACACCAGTTCTTGGGCTTCGTCGATTTCAAATATCGAAGTGGTTGATTCTTCCAAGACGATGGATGACCCCAGAAGGGTCCTTCTCGAGATGGATCGTTTACGATGGCGTTGAAATGATCGGCGACTTCAAATCGGTTGCTTCGATTGTCATCTTGATCTTGCAATAGTGCTGCGACACTTTGGGCAAACTCCAAAGAGTTCGGAGCCAGTTTTCGAAACTCTCCGCAGTCGGGATAACCGTAGGCAAAATCAAAACAGACAAGCACCCGACGCTCGCGGAACATGTGTTCCGCCAGCCTTGCTCGAATGAGGTCGACAGCGATCGCTCGCGTCGGAGCGTTCAAGCAACCATTGTCTGGCAAGGGCAAACGGAGCCTCCGGCCCTGCGCTATCGCTTCGGTAATCCAGATGCTGTCCTTGCCGATTTTTCGCGAGTTGTTAGCGCTCCAGTCGACAAAAATATAGGCATCGAAAAGTCTCACGTAGATGAGCAATTCCTCAGGAGGTTTCGACTTACTACTTCGTCCAAATGCGTAGCATCGCTCATTGATCAGATGGATGCTGAGAGTTTATGCAATCGCCGCTCTGCCAAGTCGACGTAGAACGAGTCTTCATCGCGACCATGATCAACCACCTGTTTTAGCCAAGTCTCCGTATTCACGAAATCCTTGTTCATCCAATACAATTGTGCTATTTGGAATCGGATCGGTTGCAGAGAGGGTGCGGTTGGAAATGCTTTTTCAAACGACTGAAATGCGTCCAGCACCTGAGGCATGTACGTCGCGAACTCTCCCATCGCCCCATAAGCCATTCCGAAATTCGCTGTATCTTTCCACCCGATCAATGTCTTGAGCTTCTGTTCATGCGCTAATCTTGCGGCAGCTGATTTCGGAAACTCCTGAATCGCTTTGTTGTACCAATGGACCGCCGCTTCGATGTTATTGATGTAGGCGAGATCGACGAACAGGCCTGGATCCTTGCCATCGATCCAGTAGTCGCCGTTCTTGATGTATATCGAAGCTCGAATCTCATCGATGTACTCGTTTGACTCCCCGGGTAGGCTTTGCATCAACTCAGGTAGCCGATCCTCTACCAACTTGCCTTCGTAGCTCTGCGGGAATTCCTCCACCAACATGCGCCAGATCCTCGTCGCGCTTCGAATCTTTCTTTCCTCGAAACTGAGGAGGCCGAGCAGATACATCGCAGCCGATTTTTCAAGTGGATGGATCCCGGGCTCAATCAGAAAATCGACCAACGCGACTTGCGCCTCACGCGCCAGTTGACATTCGTACAACCAGATCGCCTTTTGAAGTCGCGGAGAGAACTGGTCGCGCGCTCGCAAATAATCCGACGATGGAGACTCGACGACAATCGAAGTGCGCGGCACGTTCCCACGAGATCGAACCGTGGACGATAGCACATCGAATGCGAGTTGATTCGCTGACTCGTCCTGCTTCTTATCGTTCGCAGGAGCAGGAATCATGATCTTGTTGTGGCAGAATTTGCATTCAGCGGTTTTGCCTGCGGCCCCCTCGGGTGCCTTCAAAGCTTTCCCACAACGCGGACAATCGAACGAGAGAGTCATGCTTCACCCCATTTATCGACTCATTTGAGTTCGACAATAAAACAGGCTTTGGGCGATAAATTGCGGCAGATCAAAGCCCAGGATAGCCAAAGCGGACGGGGCGAAAAAGCACTCTAGCTTCCGTTTAAAGTGAGAATTTCTGGAATTGTGGCGAATCAGCTGATTTCGGCAGGTCGGTGCATGACGTCGATCGCCTCGGTATACACGGTAATGGGATCCGACGCGGCCGTTTCCTTGCGAATCCGTGCTACGATCGACTCGCATACACGATTTGGGGCTACGACCTCGATGCGCAGAAAGTGATCGGCGGTTTGATTGGTAGCGGCATCGCTCGCATTCGAACCTCGTTTGCCTCGGCACTCCTGGGCAACGTACGAGGCGATTTCATGCTGGCTGCATATTGACTCAATCAGATTCGCAAAGGCCGATTGAGCAAGAACGGTCAATCGGCGCATCCGCACCAGGCCACCGACGCGAGCGGCTTTGGAATGCGCAGCCAACGGACGGAGATTTTCCAAGCCCGTGACCTTCAACTCCAGCCCCTCACTTTCGAACAGAAGCTGCATCTCATGAAGTTTCTCGATCGTGCTATGATCGACCATCTTGGTGTCGGACAAGTCGACAGTAATGTTCTGATGTTGTACAAGTCCTAGATCTTCGATTTGGCGACGAAAGGGGATCCAATTCGAAAAGATCGCCGACTGATGCGCACGAATCAGACAATGCTTGTCGTCCAACTGCTCTACTTCCAGGTAAGGTTTGAAGATCGAGGATAATGGAACACCGTTTGCGAGATGCAAGACCATTTTGAGTGCGATACCGATCAGCACACCGATCAGCAAATCGGTCGCGAGCACACCGATAATGGTGACCACGAAGATAAGCAACTGTTCGCGCCCGATCTTGTACACATCGAGAAACTCCCGAGGATGGGCGAGTCGAAATCCGGTGTAGACCAACATGGCCGCCAAAGCGCTCAGTGGAATTAAGTGCAAAAAGGTCGGTAGCAACGCGACACACACCAGCAGAAAGATGCCATGCCAAAAGTTGGAGTAACGAGTCTTCGCCCCATTATCAATATTGGCTCGACTTCGAACAATCTCAGAGATCATTGGTAGACCTCCGACGAATGCAGCGGCTAAGTTGCCGATACCGACCGACAACAAGTCTCGATTGAGATTCGTTTTGCGGCGGTAGGGGTCGAGCGATTCGACCGCCTTGGCGCTGAGCAACGACTCCAAGCTTCCGATCACGAAGAACAAAAAGATCCACTTCCAGGCCTTCCATTCTCCCAAGGCTGAAAAGAGTGGAAATCTCAGCTCGTTGAACATGGGGAACACTTCCTTGGGCATCGCGACGAGAAAATTCTCTCCCAATTGATATTCGTGGTTGGCTAGCACATACGAATGTTCATGAAGCAAATCGAACGCCATTCCCATCGGGATAGCAACCGCTAGCACGATCAATTGCGATGGCACGAGTTTTAGCTTTGGGAATTTACTAGCGATCCATGGCCAACCGAACATGATCGCTAAACTGGTGAGTCCGATGGTGGCGATCGCGGGATTGGCCTCGAGCAGAAAGTTGGGCATATGCCTCAGCAATTCAAGTGGTTCTCCTTTGGCTGTTACCCCAAGGGCCACCGGAAATTGTTTGAGCATGATGATGAAACCGATGGCTGCTAGCATGCCATGAACCGCCGCGCCCGGAAAGAAATCCCCGAGAATCCCTCCTCGCAAGAGAGCAAACAGGATTTGAAGAGCCGCAGCGACGACGCTCACCGCTAATGCAGCTTGATAGGCCATCATGTCTTTATCGCTGAATCCTCCGGCCATTCCATCGCCGCCGAAGTCCTGTACGCAACCCAAAACAATGACGATTAAACCAGCGGCTGGTCCTTTAATGGTCATCTCGGCGTTGCTGATGAGCGAAGTCAAGACTGCGCCAAGGATCGCGGTGAAGATCCCTGCCAAGGGTGGAAAACCGCTTGCGATCGATATCGCTAAACAGAAAGGAAGGGCGATGAGAAAGACCAGAAAGCCTGACTTCAAATCGTTCTTGAGATACCGCAGGCACTCTGGGAAGCGACCAACCGGGACCGCCTGGTTCGTTCGGGATGCTACTGGAGATTGCGAATCTTGAGTCATATTCTATTCCTCATGCTTATTGGTTGAGGGAGCGTGGGTAGGTGAAATGGTCGCTGGATCTCGGCGTGCTTGTAGTTCTTTTGCCGCGTGATATCGATTGAGCACGCCTAACTGAGGGAACAATCCCCCCGCAAGAATCAAGAAGCTCAGCAACACAGCCGCGACTCGTTCGTTCGGACGGGCGCTAAGCGATATCGTGGAACTGGTTCGACGACCAGCGAAGATTCGGAAGTAGGCATTCAGGATCGAGATTCCGTTCAACGCAGCAGCCAACACGATGGCGGTTCCGACCATCGGATAGACATCCGCCGCACCCTCAACGAGCAATTCCAACGCGATGAACCCGATCGTTCCAGGGAAGCCAATGGAGGCAAGTCCGGTCAGCAAGAAGAATCCCGCGATCGTAGGCATTTGATCGTATAAACCGTGATAATCCATGAGCGAAACGCGTCCGATGCGAGCCTCTACCGATCGCAGACATATTCCGAATCCAGCGAGCGACAGTCCCACGCTGAACCAAAGGCAAAGCGAACCGGTGACACCCACTGGCGTCACCAACTCCGTGCCAACCAACACCATCGATGCATTGCTCAGGAACAAGTAGCAAAAAAATCGACGTGCCTCGCGTTGAATCGTCGCCATGCCAGCGGCATAAAACGCAGTGAAGAGGGACAGCAACGCCACCGAACGGAGCAACCCTTCGGGTGCGATAGGGACCACCAACCGCAGCACGGCGAGAATACCGGTAAGAGGCATGACAAACAGGATCGCCGTTCCAAACGTAGCCTTCTCGAACAAGTCGGTCATCCAACAATGCACGGGAGCAATCCCACTCCGCAACAAAACCGCACCGACAATCAATACCATTCCAATAAAATGAAGCATCGATTGAGAACTGCTCCGCGATATCAGGAGATAGCCCAGTACGAGAAGAACGGCAAAGAGTCCGAGATGCCACTCGTACACCCGGGTGCAGCGTTGACGTTTCTTGAGTTCGATCCAGGGAGGAATGATCGCCGCGACAAGGAGTGCGACTAGGATCCAGGAGGTTTTGCAACTGATTGTCGCTAGCAGTATCGCCTCGGATATCAACGTCCAACCGAAGGAGAATCGTTCGATCTTGGTCTTAAGTGTCGAGAGAATCACAACGAAATAACCGAGCGCAGCCATCGGCAACAAGGGGGCACTCAGTTCATCGACGACGATGATATCTTGATTGAAAATCCAAGATAGAAAATCGCCGTGATCGTGTGCCTCAAAGGTCTGCAGATTGACAAAGTCAATCCACTCACCAACAGCTAACACCAGAGATATGAAAGAGAAGACCGTCGCCACGAGCATGGCGTGCTCTCTCTTCTTCTGCACCGCTGCTAGAATCGCTCCGAGCATCGGAGCGAGAATCGCCAACTCGAGCCATGGGAAATGCAATTGCGACATTATGCGATTCCTTTCTGTTCTGAGTTGTGCGACAAGATCGGAATCGCGGCCGATTCCCACTTCGGTGCAGCTTCTTGTTCAGGATGCAGCTCGGTGTGGTCCGATTCCCTCGAACCCTCGCGCGAGAGCCAGTCGGTCCATCGCCGCTCCTGGCGGTCAGCCCATTGAAAGGCAAGGCGAAACGGAAGGATGACAAAGCGGTCCAGTGCAGAGTCCATGAAACCGCGCTCAAAACCAAAGCGGTATATCCAACGATGCACGGATTCCGGCAGGATTCCAGCCGACGGCTTCGATCCTAAATCCACACGCGTACCAATCGCGTTTTCGATCGCATGGTAATCAGTCATCAGTGTTGGAGCACGAAGCAATTGCATCGTCCGCAAACTGGCATGACCGATGATATGAATCAAGGCCAGATAGTAGAAGCCGAGACCGATCTCAACCACGATCATGCCGACCTGGCTGAGCGATGCATAGGCCAATGCGGTTTTGACGTCGCTTTGAACTTTTGAAATCACGGAGCCGGAGATCGACGATATGGCCCCCACTGCGATGACGATGATGCGAAGCGTCCATGAAGCCTCGAGGATGGGGCTGACCCGCAGCAATAGATAGGCTCCGAGATGCACCGAGAGAGAACCGTAGAATACCGCCGTCGAGGGAGTCGGGCCTTCCATCGCGCGGGCTAACCAACCGGAGAATGGGACCAACGCCGATTTTCCGCTGGCAGCCCTGCGTTGGCAGATAGTGAACGGCATGATCCAGACAGTCATGGATCAGCAGTTCACTATCCGGCGCGGACGCATGCGCGCCGCTGTCGCCGAGTAGACGAACGTTCATGATGAAGCATGGTTGCGAAGTAATGAATCGGTATGTGACGTGCGAAAGAATCAATCGAGGTGATTTCGCACAGATGGATCGCAAAGAGGCGAACCGGGATAATTGCCTAGCGGCTAGACGCGGGGTGGACCGCGAGCTGAGAGGTCATCGACCGTGATATGCAGCTGATAGAATGTAGCCTCAGATGAGAAGCGAATCACCGACACTCGAACAGCACCATCGAGCGGGGTTGCAACCGCTCCAAACATTTCAGCCAAGGAATCAATGTCCGATTCCGAGATGGATTTTTCTTCAGAACTCTCCGAGACCAGAGCAACTGCGGTATCGGTGTCGGTGGCTAAACGAGCCGAGAGGGTCGAGAAAACGACCAGTAGCACAACGAAAGTACGCCACCAACCTGCAGAAATCACCATGGAATCATAGTACGCGGAATTAGGTGAGTCAAGTGAAACACATGGTTGGGAGACCGTGGGTTACACACCACCGTGAGTTACACACCTAGGTGCCGAACTAAGGGTTCAACGGGGCAAGTACGACACGAAGGCTTCCTTGATTATCCCAAAGATCTCCTGCCGTTTCGTTGATCTTCAGAAGCAGTAATCCTTCCGTTTCGCTGTTCAGTTTTGCATCGCGACCGACTGATATCGGTTGCCAAGGCTTCGTTACTTCATCGGTAGTAATGGGGATGATCGTTGCTGCGAGTCGACCGAGAGGTTGATGACGAATGTAACGAATGGTGATCCCTTGCGGCTGGCTGTTCCACGGCTTGCCATTGGCACCCACGCCGACTTGGCACGCGCCATCGGCCGAGAGTTTCAAAGATTCACCAGCTCGCAATCGAATGCCGGTCGCCTGCCAACCTCGCGACGCAACCACTTCGCATGCGATCGGTTCTTTGGCATCGAGATACTTCCAGTCAGTATCCTCCAAGAGTGGCAGAGAGCGCCCCGGCTCGTAACCGAAATCGAAATCGGCGAGAAAGCCATTCCACTCGGCGACAACCCAAGGCCAACGGTCATCGAGGGATGCGAGCAGTTTCTGAGAGACTGCCATGGAGTAATCGAGAGGTGGTTCCGCAGCCTGAAAGAACGCATCGCGATAACGAGGGTGATTGGAAAAAAACACACACGCTGCCCAACTCCAAACGTACCTATCCATCCGACTGCCCGCATCGTTGGTGTAGCTGACGATCTGTCGAAGACTGGGGCGGTCATCTCGGCTCAACATCTCCTGCAAACGTTTGAAGCGTCCCCATTGCGGCGCCTCTGCAGGACTACGCGGAAGAATGCCGAGGGTCAGTGACCGATCACTCCAACGATGCGTTCCATACAGGTCCGCCATCCCTTCCATGAACCATGGCGAGCCAGCCCCGCCAAAACCTCGATACATCGCCCAGTGGGTGGCCTCATGCAGGAACAGGTGTCGGCGGTAATAGACCGAGGGTTGATCCACGAGGAAAATCGTATCCTGCAGTTGATAGCCATCTTCGAAACTCGGAACCTGGGGTGCCAGTCCGGATTCTATAAACCGTTTGCGATCACCGATGAGATACGCGGTGAGATGCCACGCTTGAGACTTCGACGCATCCAATCGCCATTGAAGAGTCCAAGCCGCGATGGCTTGATCGAGAACCTCCGGCCACGATCGAAGTTCGTCGTCGATCGGCAGATCGGTGATGAGTGTCAAGCGGCCTCGCTCCAATCGTTTGAACCCGTCCCGAAGCGATTCGATCGGCGATTGATCCTGTGCGCACACTGTGGCACACCAGGATACGAGCAACAAGAGCAGGGCAGAGTATCTAGACATGCATTATCGCTTCTGCAGTTGCTGCTGGATCTGCAAGGCTAAATCTACTGCGCCCGCAGCGTGCCGTACGTCGAGTCGAGGTGCCGATTGCCGTGAGACGACACTGTCGGCCATGTCATCGATCTCCGCACGGAAGGAATCGATATCGTCGGCAGGTGGCAACTCTGGCCGAAGAACCGCCCCTTCGG
>CAYXFO010000178.1:0-8672 GCA_964464255.1 uncultured Pirellula sp. | reverse complement strand
ATTCGGAAGAGCATCAACCCGTACTGGGCCATGGCCAAATGCCCGACTTGCCAGGCGAAATGGGTAGGAAGTCCAGGGGGGGATACCCCCCAAAGCGTCTCTGGAACTTCCTGAATCAGGCCCAGCGTGTACTCGCGTGCAAACGCCATTTGTCGCAGCATTCCATCGCGAAGCATTAAAAGTTGGTTGTCCGAGGGCAGGTCTTGTGCAGCGTCCAATTTTTTCTTTCTCCTCGCGAAACGTATCGCTGTTGCATGGGTTATCAGTTGAGTATGATTCCAGTTCGGAAACGTATGGTTGCATCTGATCCTTTTCTCCTCAACCGGGGCTGAATCCCTATGGCTATCGCAAGAATGATTTTTAGAGTCGCATTTGCTGTATTTTTGATCGGGGCAACCTCGACCGTGGTGACGGCGCAGGGCCAAGGGCGAGGTGGTCCTGGCGGTTCCGGTGGTGGTCGAATGATGATGGGTGGCATGGGAGGCATGGGTGGCGGTGCTACTGGCCTCTTGATGATGAAAGAAGTCCGCGAGGAACTGAACCTCGATGAGGACCAAGTCAAAGAACTCGAGGACATGGGGAAGGCGATGATGGAAAGCTTTGCCTCGATGCGTCCTCAGCCCGGACAAGCTCCTGATCCGAATGCGATGCAAGCGATGATGGAGAAAGTTCGCAAAGCAGCGGCCGAAGCGGAAGACAAACTGGAAGACATTCTCGATCCCAAGCAAGCCGAACGGTTGATCGGCCTGATCATCCAGCGGGATGGTATCCGATCTGTGAACAGCAAAATGGTAGCCACCAAGCTCGGAGTCACTGACGATCAGAAAGCCAAGATGGATGATGTGGAGAAGCAAAGCAGAGAAAAGATGCGGGAAATGTTCCAAGGTGGCGGCGGTGGTGGCGGGTTTAGCGAGGAAATGCGTGACAAGATGCGCACCGCACGCGAGGAAACAGAAGGAAAGATGAAGGAAATCTTGACCGCCGCCCAAAAAGACCAAATGGAAAGCCTCAAGGGGGCAGAGTTCAAATTTCCAGAGGCACAATGGGGGCGTGGAGGTCTGGGCGGACCCGGCGGTGGACGCGGTGGTCCTGGTGGGGGACGGGGTAATCGTGGTGGCGATGGCGGAGCCAACTAGTGATTCCTCCCCTCGGATAACCCCTATCGATATCAAGGCCTGCTTTACGCAGGCCTTTTTTATTACGAATTCCTTAGATCACTCCTGGCTTGCTTCTCAATCGCTAAGCGGCGCATTAGACTTTTCGATCGTCGATGACTCGACCGTAGTCCCGCTCGCGGAAAAGGACATCGGTCGTCTTCCTTGCGAAGGACGGGTTAGAGAAGATCCGATCTGTATATGCCAAAAATGGCTCGCTCGCTCGAGCGATACCCAGCCCGGGTTACTACCCTGGCATTTCTAACCCTAGTGCTGGCTGGTGGTGGAATCCTTCGATTGCCCGCTTGCAGTGCGTCTGAGCAAAATCCAATCTCTTGGTTGGATGCCATGTTCACTTCGACGAGCGCCGTTTGCGTTACCGGGCTGTCGGTTCGAAGCACGGTCGATGATTTCAGCTTACTTGGGCAAATCGTCATTCTAGCGCTGATCCAATTGGGTGGCATCGGGATCATGACCTTCACGTCTTTCATCATGCTGACGCTCGGCGCGTCCTCTGGCCTGCGTCAACAAGCTCTCATGGCGGATACCTTGGGAGGACGTGGTGTGATGGATGTCCGAAAATTGTTGCGTCGTGTTTTCGTCGTTTCCCTGACGATCGAATTGATCGGTGCGGCGCTGCTATGGATTCGGTTTAGCTTCGACATGCCTTGGCCCAAAGCGGCTTGGTACGCACTGTTCCATTCAGTCTCGGCATTTTGCAACGCAGGCTTCGGGCTATGGAATGATTCGCTAGTCAGCTACCGAGGCGATTGGCTGGTCAATATCGTCATCTGCGTCCTCGTGATCTTCGGCGGACTCGGGTTCCCAGTCCTTCTGGAATTGCTCAATAGTTTTCGAAAGCCGAAGTGGTCCCCTTGGCACGATCTGTCGCTGCATTCCAAGTTGGTGCTGATCGGCACCTTCTTTTTGATCGTATGGGGGTACACGACCCTAACCATCCTCGAGTGGGATAACTCGCTCAAGGATGCAAGTGTCTCCGAAAGAATCCTCGTTCCCTTCTTTCACAGTGTGATATGCCGCACGGCGGGTTTCAATTCGATCGATCTCAACGACTTGACCAATGCCAGTTTGTTTGTATCCATCATCTTGATGGCGATTGGCGGAGCGCCGTGTTCGACCGCGGGTGGTGTGAAGACCACGACCATTTCGATGCTGGTACTCAATGCGATCCGGCGTTTTCAAGGCTTCAGAAACGTAAGCTGTTTTCGGAAGACTATCCCGCAAACAACCATCGAGCGAGCTGCTGCGGCCACGATCGTTTTCTTTGCGGTTGCAGTCTTCGGATGCTTGATCTTGATGCTTATCGAACAATCCGGTCGAAGCCATCGAGAGCAGCAGGATTCGTTCTTGGACATTCTATTTGAAGTTGTTTCTGCATTGGGAACAGTCGGGCTGTCGACCGGAATCACTGCGACCTTATCCCCCGCAGGAAAAATCGTCATCATGTTGTTGATGTTCTTAGGCCGTCTCGGGCCGGTGTCGGTCATGGTCGCCATGTCTCGAACACGCCGACCACCCAAAGTCGAATACGCGCACGAAGAACCATTATTCGGATAACTCATAAGGCAAACCGCAATGGCAGAGACAAAACGTTTTGTCGTGATCGGGCTGGGTACTTTCGGTGCCGTCGTTGCAAAGCAACTGCACAAGAACGGAATGCGTGTGACAGGCATCGACGGTGACGCCGAGACGGTCGAGCACATGCAGCAATACCTGTTTGAAGCGGTGATCGGTGACGCGACCGACCGCGAGGCGCTCAGCACTCTTTCGCTCGAGAAAGCCGATGGTGTGATCATATCGCTCGGGGAGGATATCACTCGTTCTCTTTTGGCGACGCTCCACGCAAAGGAACTAGGCGCGAAACACATCATGGTCAAAGGGGTCACTCCCGAGCATGGCAAACTTCTGCAAAGTCTTGGGGTCGAACGAGTCGTTTTTCCCGAGACGGAAATCGCTATGCAGATGGCAGACCGATTGACGTGGCCGAACGTACTGGAGTTCCTTGCGATCGACTCCGATTACCGGTTCGTGGAAATCGCGATGCCTATGTCGATGGTCGGAAAGAAACTGCTCGAAACCGATCTCAAGAAACGATTCGGTTTGTGGATCGTGGGAGTCAAGGATGTGATGAGCGGCAAGCTGACGATGTTCCCCGACAGCGAATTCCGATTGCTCGAAGATCAGATGCTCTTGCTGGTTGGAAAAGATGCGGATCTAAGGCGATTCCAAGACCAAGGCTGATGCGACCGGAACTCACGCGCTCCGTTTGCCTCGCTTGCTACCTGAAGCATGGGCCCCACTTTTCTTCGTTGCATTCGAGACGGGAGCGAACCATGCCTGCTGGCACTCGCTCCAGGCTTTCGGAATCGATGCTGCGGAATCGAGCACGAACATTCTTTTCTTGAGGGATGGGTTCTTCTGGAACCATGTCGCAACGAGACCGAGCGAGTCGTTTCCTCGAAGGTATTGCGGCCGGAATTCCGATTCGGTCCGATACCACTCGACAATCGCTTTGTGACACTGCCTCCATTTGCGTTCGTCGGTAGGTTCTGCCAAGGCGTATTCGACCCCTCCCTTGCGAATCAAATACAAGACACCGGACCCTGACAACTTCGGCGCATCTACTTGTTCAGAATCACCGAAGGGTTGCCAGTAGATTCGAGGATTGCTTTCGCGAGCCTGCCGATGTTGGCGAAGTTTTCCGGTCAACCATTTCATGATGCGCACATCTTCGCGAAGGCGGAGGGCTCGTTCAAAATGGTGACCGGCCGAGGCCCGTTCCATTTCCGCTTCCAAACGAGCCACGACATCGGAGGGTTCTCCCGACAGAAACTCCCTCGCCGCCGTTTCTTGTTTCAAGTATTTGGATCGAGATGCTCCCGGCAAGCAGGGAGCGATACACGTTCCGAGTTCCGATCGCAAGCATCCGGCACGGGCCTCGATCACGAATAACGACATTTGATCCGTCAGATGCGTGGTGGTTTTTTGGCTGCAATCTCGAAGTAGAAAATGGCGATTCAAGATCTCTACCGCACGATGGAGTTGTCCGGAACCGGAGAACGGACCTTGGCACGCGCTGGCCGAGGGATCAAATTGACGGGAGATGTAGAACTGTTCCGCCGGACCGCGGCCCAAGCACAGAAACGCCGATTGACGACGATTGGGCATGCCGACGACGTTGAGTGTTGGCTGCCATGTTCGAATCAAGCTCTGTTCTCGAAGCAGTGCAGCGAACTCACTGGGTTGAATCTCCCATACGATGCTGCGGGCTAGTTCTACGATTCGGCCAGCCTTCTCGTCTTTGTTTCCAGGCAAAAAGTAACTGAGCAACCGATTGCGGAGCAGTTTGGATTTTCCGACATAGATCAATCGCCCCAGAGTGTCGATCATGCCGTAAACCCCGGGGGCCCTCGGTGCCGAGCATGCCACCGAATCGCGCAGTTGCTCTCGAATCCGCGAAGGGCTTTCGCCTGTGGAATCCAGTCGGCTCAGCGGTGCTCTTAAATGGCCTAGAGAACTGTGTCCCAAAAGCAGATCTGGGCCGAAGCCATCGAAACGTTGTGTCCAACGCGCATCCATGCGGTTTGTCATGATCTCCGATATCCATCTTCAAGACACATGCAGGACTTTCCTACGTCAGCCCATTATGGCGGCATTGTGAATGCAATCCAAGACGGCTTGCGAAACGCTGCAAATAATCTGAAAGGCTCTTCAATAGGGGGGAAAGTTACATTCGGCCCGAAACCTTCCGCGAACCACTGGGTTGAAGTAGTTGCTTTTGGCTAGAACGCCCCTATCCGGAAAAGACGAACCGCTCGAAAGTTGGTGGCTTACGAGCGGCTCTAACCATACCTCCGCGCTGTGTCTTGGGGTAATGGCTGGGAGATAGTGTAGGCCCAGTTGGGTGCATTGATCAAGCAATGAGCCTGACATTTCGAGGTTTGATTATCTCTACGGCCCCCTTTTGTCCTTCCACCATTGCGTTAGCTAAAGCATGGTGAGCATTGGCCGGTGGGTTTTGGTCGGCATCTCCTTGGCAACTTCAGTGGGAGCGATCGCTCCTTGGAGTTCTCAATCGTCAGCAGGATTGGCACGGAGAGATACCATCCGTTCCTTTGCAGAAGACTTTGAATCTGCCGAGTATTACCCGATCTATCGCGCCTGTCGCTTGGTGCACACCCTAACCGACCATAGCGTGGATCGGCAGATTGGTGTTGCGGAGAACTGGATCCAGTGGTCGCTGGGCCAGTTTTATCCCCCAATGCTGAGAACCCAGGACGCAGAACGTATTCTCGAGCAGGGCAAAGGCGACTGCGCGGAACGAGTAGCCGTGCTCCAAGCACTGGTCCGTAGATCGCGATTGGAGACTCGGATTGTGGGCCTTGGCGGGCATGTTGTCCTCGAAGTTCACGCCAATGGCACGTGGTACACGGCTGACCCTGATTATGGGTTCCTCTATCGAGGAACCGTTGACGAACTGGCAACTTCCTCGCATGAGAAGTTAGCAAAACCTCTCATCCGAACCGGTGCACCGCTGGGTACGATCCATCGCTATGTGTCGTT
This sequence comes from uncultured Pirellula sp., assembly GCA_964464255.1. Taxonomy (GTDB): domain Bacteria; phylum Planctomycetota; class Planctomycetia; order Pirellulales; family Pirellulaceae; genus JBKCUI01. The sequence goes on along the minus strand of CAYXFO010000178.1, from coordinate 2,934 downwards.
GCTGAAGTCTGTCGAAGACAACATCGCCATGCCACTCAATTCCCCGATCAGCCCAAGGCTACATTGGGTAGAAAAGATCTCTTCCTTCATCGTGAATGCGTTGCCGTGCATTTTGTGGACGCTGTGCGGCCTGATTTGGCTGACTCCGCATTGGCGAGAGAACTGATCGGTGGTGTGTTGTCTTGGCCTTCGCTTGTGCACTGCTGACCGGTTGCCAATCGTCTATGATTGGATTCTATTTATTGGTTCGTGGTAACCCCGAGGATGAAATTGAGGGGTGATTCCTCCGCGATTCTTATCGAGAAACGTCGGCACATTCAATAGGTCAATCCACCCATAGGTCAATCCACAGTGATGCATCCCATGCAAATCAGATTTCGATGGTCGTTGGTTTTGTTATGCGCAAGCAGCCTCGTTTGTGCCAGCGCAACATTGCAGGCACAGGACAGCGGCGCACCGACCGGGGTGCGATCGGGAGTGGAATCAGAGTTTTTCGGCCCGAGTATTCGCCCTGGCCAGGATTTTTTCCGTTATGTAAACGACCAGTGGCTCGAGAAGACAGAGATCCCTTCGGATCAATCCAACTACGGTTCCTTCACCATTTTGGACATCCAGACCAAGGAATCGATCCGTGAGATCATCGAGGCGGCCAGCAAGAGCGACTCTCCCTCGCCGATCGCTAAGCAAGTAGGTGATTTTTATCGTTCCTACACCGACCTGGAATCGCGTAACCGCGCCGGACTCAAGCCCATCGAGGGACTATTGAAAGATATTCGAGCACTCGATAGCACCGACGATCTGATGGCCTACTCGGGTCAACTGTCCCGTCGTGGCATACCGAGTTTTTTTGGTTTGATGATTGAGCCTGATGCGAAGCGATCCGATCAATATGCGGTTTATATCAATCAAGACGGGACCTCATTGCCGGATCGCGACTACTATCTTGAAGACGGTGAAAGCCCCACCGCGATCCGCGCTGCTTTCTTCCGTTATGTTCGAGATATGCTCAGCAGTGTTGGGTGGGAGAACGCGGAACAGCGTGCCGCAGAGATTGTTGAACTGGAAACCCGGTTCGCAAAAGTTCAATGGGACAAAGTTGCGCTGCGCGACCCCGTGAAAATGTACAACAAGATGTCGGCTAACGAATTCGCAGTAGCCAATCCAGGTCTTGCCTGGGCCTCGTATGCGAAAACAGCCGGGGTTGCATCGCTCGATGAAATCATTGTTGGTCAGCCCAGTTTCTTTCAGCAATCACAGAGCGTACTTGCCGAGACTTCGGTCGACACGCTCAAAGCCTACCTTGCGTTTCAAACGATCAATACCTACGCCCCGGTCCTAACCGAGGAACTCGAACGCATGCACTTTGCGTTTTACGAAACGGTCCTCAGTGGCGTGTCCGAACAAGAGCCCCTTTGGCGACGAGGGGTCGATGCGTGCAACGCGATGCTCGGAATGCCTGTGGGGCAACTCTACGTGGAAAAGAATTTCTCACCACGCGCAAAAAAACGAATGAACGAACTGGTTGGCAATCTTCTTCGAGCGTTTGAACAACGGATCGAGAAGCTCGAGTGGATGGGGAACGGCACGAAAGCCCAAGCCAAGGAAAAATTGGCGCTCTTCACGCCCAAGATCGGATACCCCGACAAGTGGAAGGACTACTCATCGGTTCAAATAGTCCGGGATGATATCGTGGGCAACCTAGGACGCATCGCCGAATTTGAACATCAGTATGCTCTGAACAAACTTGGAAAACCGATCGATCGGACCGAATGGTACATGCCTCCGCAGACCGTCAACGCCTATTACAACCCATTGATGAACGAGATTGTCTTTCCTGCGGCGATCCTACAGCCTCCCTTTTTCAACTTAGAAGCCGACGATGCCGTGAACTATGGTGCGATCGGAGCGGTGATCGGCCACGAGATCAGCCACGGTTTCGACGATGCGGGAAGTCGCTTCGATGGCCGTGGCAACCTGCGAAACTGGTGGACGGAAAACGACCGAACCGAGTTTGAGAAACGGGCCAACCGACTAGTGTCCCAGTACGACGCCTACGAGCCCCTTCCTGGAATGCCCCTCAGCGGACGCTTTACCTTGGGTGAGAACATCGGGGACCTCGGCGGCCTGAGCGTGGCCTACACGGCCTACCTGCTCTCCTTGGAGGGGAAACCATCACCTCGCTTGGATGGATTCACTGGCGAGCAGCGATTCTTCATCGGTTGGGCGCAAGTCTGGAGAAGGAAATACCGGGAAGAAGAAATGCGAAAACGGATCAAGACCGATCCGCACTCTCCCAGCGCCTATCGTTGCAACGGGATCGTTTCCAACCTGGAGGGATTTTACGAAGCATTCGGAATCGGCTCAGAGGATCCCATGTACATCGCTCCCGAAAAGAGAGTGCGAATCTGGTAGTCACCCCCAGGGGGGCATGATCGAGGAGAGTCTATCTCAGTTGGAACGTCTCGGAATTTGGGGTAAGCGGAAAAATCGGAACCTCAGAAATAAATCGGGACGCAAAAAACGGGCCCAAACGGCCGAGCCGGAGAAAAAAGCATGCCAAGGAAGTCAATTAACCCTTGCAGTAATTGGACTTGTGCGAGTACACTTTTCCCCTTCTCGATCGCTCAGACCTCCAAACCCACAGGGTTACGGTCCAACCCGCGATGGCGTTTGTATTGTTAAGTCCAATTTGCGCAAAGGTTTAGGAGTAGGCACGTATGCCGCGTCTTCTCGGTGTTGACATTCCCAACGACAAGCAAGTCGTGTATTCCCTTCAATATCTCTATGGCGTAGGCCCGCACATCGCCCGGGAAGCTTGCGTTAAGACGAAAATCAACCCAGCAAAGAAGGCTCGAGAGTTGGATGAGGACGAACTCAGCCGTTTGGCCAGTTTGTTGGAGCGGGATTACACCGTCGAGGGTCCACTGCGTCGAC
>CAYXFO010000177.1:0-8678 GCA_964464255.1 uncultured Pirellula sp. | reverse complement strand
GGTCTCCATCGCTTGGAGCATGTCTTTGGTGATCAATTCGCGAGCCGCACCCCAAGCATCAAGAACCTGGTTGTAGCGTTCCTGAGCGGTCATCACCCCCTTGAGGTAGTTCTTCTGGAAGGTCATCACCTTCTTATCCGCTTCCGTCAGGTGCTTCGACTTCGATTCCGGTGTGACAAGGTCATCTACGCCGAACGATAGTCCACTGTGGGTGGATTCCCGGAACCCGAGTTGATTCATATCGTCTAAGAGTTTGATGGTCGCTCGACGACCAAGCAACTGGTAGCAGTCGCTGATCACCATCGCCAAATCTCCGGACTTGAACGACTGGTTGTAGTAGTCCATGCCTTCGGGAAGGATGGAGTTGAAAAGAATCCTACCGTAGGTGGTTTCCACGAGGTTGTTCTTTTTACCGCTTGCGTCTTCGTTCTTGACTTTGCGTCCCTTGGGTAAGCGGACCTTGATCTTGGCATGCAAAGCAATTTTGCCCGAACTGTAGGCGTAATCAGCTTCCATCGGAGACGAGAAAACCATCCCTTCACCGAGTTGATCCGCCAGCATGATCGAGATGTAGTTGCAACCCATAACCGTATCTTGAGACGGGCTCATGATCGGCTTGCCGTTGCTGGGTGCAAAAATGTTGTGGGTGCTCATCATCAGAGTGTGGGCTTCCACCTGCGCCTCGATCGATAGAGGAAGGTGCACCGCCATTTGGTCTCCGTCGAAGTCTGCATTGAAACCCTTGCAGACCAGCGGATGCAAATGAATCGCGTTCCCTTCCACCAAGGTCGGTTCGAAAGCTTGGATACCCATGCGGTGGAGAGTTGGCGCGCGATTGAGCAACACGGGATGGTTGCGGATCGCTTGTTCCAGAATATCCCAAACTTCTTCGTCCTTGCGTTCGAGCATCTTCTTGGCCGATTTGATCGTGTCGGCATGTCCCAACTCTTTGAGCTTTCGGATAATGAAAGGCTGGTAGAGTTCGAGGGCGATCTTCTTTGGCAAACCGCACTGGTGCAGTTTCAACCTGGGACCGACGACGATCACACTGCGTGCGGAATAGTCGACACGCTTTCCGAGAAGGTTCTCTCGAAACCGGCCCTGCTTCCCCTTGATCATGTCAGTCAGCGACTTCAAAGGACGGTTGCTGCTCCCGAGAACGGGGCGTTTGCATCGCCCGTTGTCGAACAACGCATCAACCGACTGTTGCAACATTCGTTTCTCGTTGCGGATGATTACTTCGGGAGCATTCAGGTCGACGAGCTTCCTGAGCCGATTGTTCCGGTTGATGATTCGGCGATACAGATCGTTCAGGTCAGATGTCGCAAAGTTACCGCTGTCGAGCAGAACGAGCGGACGCAAATCGGGAGGTATGACAGGAATAACATCGAGGATCATCCATTCGGGACGATTCTCGCTATCTCGGATCGACTCGACGAGTTTGAGTCGATTGATGAGTTCCTTCTTCCGTTGCTTGCTGCTGGTTTCGTGCAATTCCGTGCGCAGTTCTTCCGACAGTTTGGGGAGGTCCAAGTTCTGAAGGAGTTTACGAACCGCTTCCGCTCCCATATCGGCTTCGAATGCGTCGCCATACTGCCCGCGGGCGGCGCGATAATCTTCTTCGGTCAACAATTGCTGAGCTTGCAAGTCGGTTGTACCTGGATTGATCACGACATAATCTTGGAAGTAGATGACTTTTTCCAAGCTGGTGGTCTTCATCTCGAGCAGGTTGCCGAGCCGGCTGGGCATTGCTTTGAAGAACCAAATGTGCGCGACGGGAGCCGCCAGTTCGATGTGCCCCATCCGCTTGCGTCGAACTCGGGAATGGGTGACCTTAACCCCGCATCGATCGCAGATCATTCCCTTGTACTTCATGCCCCGATATTTTCCGCAGGCGCATTCCCAGTCCTTTTCAGGGCCAAAAATACGTTCGCAGAACAATCCATCCTTTTCAGGACGGTACGTTCGGTAGTTGATCGTTTCCGGCTTCTTGACTTCGCCAAACGACCAAGAACGAATGTCTTGCGGGCGAGCGAGCGAAATCTTGACAGATGTGTAGTCGTTGACTCGATCGTAGGTGGCTTCGGTGGCTGTTGCCATTACGAGTTGCTCCTGGGAACGATATGTGGAAAGCGGATGGAATAGTTATATGGCGGTCTTGGGTGCATCGGGCTTTGACACCTGACGCGACGAATGGGTTCACTTACAAGCGGCGTTTTTCAAGCCGCATGTTGAGGGCCAAGCCTCGGATCTCGTTGGTCAACACGTCGAAGCTGGCCGGAGTGCCTGCTTCGAGAGTGTTCTCTCCCTTGACCATCGATTCGTAGATCTTTGTCCGGCCTTCCACGTCGTCGCTCTTGACGGTCAGCAATTCCTGAAGGATGTAGGCTGCGCCGTAAGCTTCCAGAGCCCAGACTTCCATCTCCCCGAAACGTTGGCCGCCGAAGCGAGCCTTGCCTCCGAGTGGTTGCTGGGTGATCAACGAGTAAGGACCGGTGCTTCGAGCGTGGACCTTGTCATCGACCAAGTGGTGAAGCTTGAGCATGTAGATGTAGCCGACTGTGGTTTCTTGCTCCATCTGTTCTCCGGTGCGTCCGTCGAACAGACGAATCTTACCGTGACGGGGTAAGCCCGCTGCCTGCAAAGCATCGTTGATGTCCGATTCACTCGCACCGTCAAACACTGGCGTGACGGCTTGAAAGCCGGACATGGCTCCAGCCCATCCCAAGTGAGTCTCAAGGATCTGACCTACGTTCATACGGCTCGGAACGCCTAGCGGATTGAGCATGATCTGGATCGGTGTGCCATCGGGCAGGAACGGCATATCCTCAATCGGTAGGATCTTGGAGATCACCCCCTTGTTTCCGTGCCGTCCAGCCATCTTGTCGCCAACACTGATCACTCGCTTGGTGGCGATGTAGACTTTGACCATCTGCAGAACGCCGCTGCGAAGTTCATCTCCTCGCTTCATGCTATTCAGTTGACGATCGCGAATATCGAGAGCTTCTTCCACGGCGGACCAAAGGTTCTTGTAAACCTTCTTTACTTCTCCGTGCAGTCCCGCATCGAGGCGATTCAGGAGTCGCGACAAGTTGAAGGTCTGCGCCTTTTCCGCGATGTACTTGGGATCTTGGCCGCCCGTCAGCGGAGTACCGTCTTCATCGACCAGCTTGCCTCCGATCGCCTTCTCCAATTCCTCTGCAAAAGAGGCAAACGCGGTCGAGATCTCCTTATTTCCTTCTGCCTCAACACGCTTGAGTTCCTTCTCGAATTCCTTTCGTTCGTCCTCGGACAAGCTCATGCGTCGCGAGAACTTCTGGGTGTCGATGACGATCCCTTCCACACCGGAGCTCACTTCGAGCGAATCGTTCTTAACATCTTCGCCAGCACGTCCGAAAATCGCGTGCAGCAGTTTCTCTTCCGGAGTCAGTTCCGTCTTGCTCTTTGGAGAGACTTTGCCGACCAAAATGTCCCCTGGCCGGACATAGGTTCCGACGTTGACGATTCCTGTTTCGTCCAAGTTGCGAAGGGCTTTTTCGCTGACGTTGGGAATATCGCGAGTAAACTCTTCCCGTCCAAGCTTCGTTTCTCGAATTTCAACATCGAATTCCTCGATGTGAATGGACGTGTAGACATCCTGCTTGACGAGCTCTTCGCTGATGATGATGGCATCTTCGTAGTTGTAGCCATCGAAGGACATGAAACCGACGAGCACATTGCGACCGAGTGCCAGTTCACCGAGGTGCGTAGCGGCACCGTCAGCGATAATCTGACCTTTTTCGACTTTGTCACCAATCGAGACGATCGGCCTTTGGTTCAAACAGGTTCGTTCGTTAAGCCCCTGATATTTCTTGAGGTGGTAGATATCGTTCCCAATTTCGATTCGCGTTGTATCGACGAAGGTCACCTTGCCCGCTCTTCGAGCCCTTACCACCATAGAGCTGTTGGCTGCGACTTCTTTTTCCAAACCTGTCGCTACGATCGGCGGTTCAGCGACCAACAATGGCACAGCCTGCCGCTGCATATTGGAGCCCATCAGTGCGCGGTTCGCATCGTCGTGCTCCAGGAACGGAATCAACCCTGCCGATACTCCGATCATCTGGCTCGGGGAGATGTCCATGTACTCCACGACATCCGGCGAAACGATTTCAAAGTCGCTACGGTGTCTAGCGATTAGCCCGGGGCCAGGCACCAGTGCGGAGTCCTTGACAGCCAAGTCCGCTGGTCCAATGTATGCATCCGACTCCTCGTCCGCACGCAACCATACGACTTCATCGGTGACTTTGCCGTCAGCCACTTTCCTGTACGGAGTGACCAAAAAACCATATTCATCCACACCGGCGTACATCGACAGCGAACTGATCAAGCCGATGTTCGTTCCTTCAGGGGTTTCGATCGGGCAAATGCGACCGTAGTGAGAAATGTGCACATCGCGCACTTCAAAGCCCGCACGCTTTCGGTTTAGCCCTCCAGGGCCCAGAGCAGACAGCCGCCGTTCATGGGTCAATTGAGACAACGGATTGGTTTGGTCGACCACTTGCGATAACTCACCCCGACCGAAGAAATACTCGATCGCGGCGCTGATGCTCTTTGGATTGACCAATGAACGAGGCGTCATGTCCTCGACTTCCTTGAGGCTCATGCGTTCCTGAACGGTTCGCCGGAGTTTCAGAAATCCCTTGCGGAGTTCTTCGCAGGCCAATTCATCGATTGTTCGAAGGCGACGATTGCCCAAGTGATCGATATCGTCAAATCGAGCTTCGGAATCGGGATCAAACAAGTTGATCAAGTACGTAATCGAGGCGATCAGATCCTCTGGACGGAGAGCCATTTCATCTTCAGGAACGCTCAACCCAAGCTTGCGATTGACGCGGAACCGGCCCACGCGCCCCAAACGGTATCGGTTGATGTCGAAGAACTTTTCATGGAACAAGCTTTTCGCTTTTTCCAATTGCGGTGGATTGCCTGGACGCAAACGTTGGTAGATCCGCAACAAAGCCTCTTCATGGCTACTGGTGTTGTCCTCTGCCATGGAGTTGAGGATGTACGGAAACTTCGGTGCATCCATTACTTCGACTGACTTGACCCCACTGGAGCAAATCATCTCAGCAACAGATTTGACAATTTTGCCCCCTGCTTCGATGAGGATTTCGCCAGCCCGTTCGTGTTCTGGGGGAAACACGACGTCGTCGCATGCGACCTTGTTTTCGATCTTGGGAACGCTGCGACCGTCGCTGATCTTCTCGGTTTTCATTTGGTAAAACGCCCCGAGAATATCCGTGTCGGTACTCAGTTTCGGGGACATCGCTCGCAACAGCGTCACCACCGAGAACTTGCCACTCTGGTCGATCCGAACCGACAGAGAATCTTTCTTGGTGACGTTGATTTCGATCCAGCTTCCTCGCTCAGGAATCACTCGGCATGAGGGAAGTTTGCGGTCCGACGTTCCCTCGGCCTCTTCGACAAAATCGACGCCGGGAGACCGGTGCAACTGGCTGACTACAACTCTTTCAGCACCATTAATAATGAATTCACCACCCCCGAGCATAACGGGAATGTCGCCCAAGTACACTTCTTCCTCGAGAGGTTGCTCCCTCTTGAGACGAAGCCATACCTTGAGAGGCTTGCCATACGTGAGCCTCAGTTGTCGGCATTCTTCCGGAGTGTAGCGGGGTTTGCCAAGTTCATACCGCAGATACTCGAGCGCGACCGATTTGTCGTAGCTCTCGATCGGAAAAATCTCGCGAAAAACTCCTTCAAGCCCCTGATTCTTCCGCTTCTCCGAGGGAATATCCTCTTGCAGAAAGGCTTCGTAGGAAGCAGTTTGTAGCACCGTCAGGTTGGGTATCGGGAACTGACTGCGACCGGTGCCAAACAAACGGCGTTGGGTTGGTTGCAGTCGTCGCTTTGCAGATGTTGCCATGGGAGATACAGCGAAAGTTACGGGTTAATGCGGTGTAGGTTTGATGGTCAAGGGCCAAGAGCAGAGACGTTCCGATTCCGATGGAGAATGGTTCGCTCAAATCATCCTGGGTCTCTTCTTGACTCGAGGCCGATCCGTGGGACGAAGGGACAGCGACGGTGGGGAATCAATCGATTGCACAGACGCGGAATTCCAAATTGAAGAAAGCCAAAGCATTTGCTGGGAAGAACGACTATGAACGGCAAACAAGTGGTCCAAAGTACGTCCCCCAATTGGCCAAAGAAAGAACGAGAGACGCAGTCCTCACGATCATATTCCGCTGATCTGCAAGAAATGCCCTCGCCCACAATTTGGAGAGTGTAGCGTCCAAGCTCGACACAGAAAGGCCAATCAGCCCTTCCCAACCGATCTTTTTTAAAATTTTCAAAAAATTTGGCACTGGAATCGCACTACGAGTGATCCACCCTGTAGATGCCGAGCATTTACAGCCTCCATGCCCCATGCTGTTTGCAGTCGGCGATCCAGCTATCGATCGTCGCCAAAACCTCATTTTGCAAGGTAAATCCCATGCTTCTTGCAGTTTCTTCGACCTGCTCCGGCCGTTTCGCCCCGACCAACGCCATCGAAATGCCAGGCTGAGCAAGGGTCCATGCCAGGACTAATTGGGCGACGGTGCAACCAAGTTGCTGCGATTTCGATCTTAAGCGATCGAGCAAGTCTTGGGCGGATTGCCACTGCTCTCCCTGATAAATCGGATAATTTCGCCTGCGGTCCGCGGGATCCAGTTGATGGTCTCGCAACATTCGACCGGCAAGCATCCCTTTCATCAGTGCCCAATACACCACGATTGAGATCGAATGGGACCTGCAAAAGTCTCGCAAATCCTCGACGCTCTCCTGCTGAAACATATTGAAATACGTCTGAACGGCAACGACCGGGCACCGACGATGAAAATCCTCGAGTTGTGGGCGATTCACATTGCAAATCCCTGCCCATCGAGCCCAGCCACGATCCACGATGCATTGGAGTGCATCGGCCGATTCCGACAACGGAACGTTCGGGTCGGGAGCATGGAGGTAAACCAAGTCGATTTTTTCCAAACGCAGCCGATCTCGAGTTTCGCTGGCTTGCCGCAACATCGACTCGGGACGCGCATCTTTGGTCCAAACTCCCTGCGAGTCCAAGTACGCACCGACTTTACTTGCTAAGACGACCCGCTCCGCACGATCATGCAAAGCCGCCGCGATCACGCGATCGCTACGACCATCCTTGCCGTAGGAGTATGCAGTATCAAGATGATCGATTCCCAAATCCAACGCACGGTGAATCGTAGCGATCGAGTCCTCGTCCGTAACGCCCAAGCTGGTAATTCCCGCCATCGGCCAACCGCCCAGTCCAATCCGACGCACGCTCAGGTCCGATCGCCCCAAACGAATGGTGGAATCTGTTACCGATGAGGATTGCATGACTGAAGATACGCCGACCGTGTTGGAGGGAATGAGGCTTTGAGATATCATTCTATCCACTTTGCGACTGACCAAGTCGCACTTTTTCAATTCCACGCATTTGACTGAACTCCCATGATAGAGATCGTCGTTCCCGCCGTCGGTGAGAGCATATCCGAAGTACAGATCAGCCAGTGGTTGAAACAAGAGGGGGATTGGGTCGCCGCTGGCACCGACTTAGTCGACTTGGAAACCGAGAAGGCTTCCGTGCAAGTTGCCGCACCGTCGGATGGTTTCTTAAAAAAGATTTTGAAACCCACCGATCAGTTTGCGGCTGTCGGCGAAGCGATCGCGATGTTCGAACCTGCCGCAAAACCCGCTTCCGGATCGGCACCCACCGCTCCGGCGCCCACCGCCGCGACCTCAACAACGGCAACGAGTGCTTCAGGCTCCGGCGGCCACGTCATGCCGGCTGCCCGCCGCATGATGGACGATCAACAGATCCCCGAATCGCAAGTCACTGGAAGCGGCCCGGGCGGTCGTATCCTTAAGGAAGATGTCGCAAAAGCTGCAAGCTCGGCGACTCGCGCTGCGGAAGCTCCCAAGCCGAGTTCTTTGCAACCCGCTTATCCGCAGGAGACTCAGAAACAGGGAACTCTACAGCAGGGAACTCTACAGCAGGGAACTTCCCACCGCAGCGAAGAGATCAAGCCGATGAGCATGATCCGCCGGACCATCGCGACCCGTTTGGTCCAAGCTCAACACAATGCCGCGTTGCTCTCGACGTTCAACGAGATCGACATGCAACCCGTCATGCAGCTACGCAACAAGTATCGCGATGCGTTTGCGGAAAAGCATGGCGTAAAGCTTGGCTTCATGTCCTTTTTCGCCAAAGCTGCATGCGAAGCACTCAAACGCTTCCCGTCGGTGAACGCAGAGATCCGTGGGAACAATATCGTGTATCGTCACTATTACGATATCGGTATCGCGATCGGCGGTGGCAAAGGCTTGGTCGTACCCGTGCTTCGCAATGTCGAACGAATGACTTTCGCAGAGATCGAACGAACGATCGGCGACTATGCCACTAAGGCGATGTCCAACAAGCTGACTCCCGAAGATCTTGAGGGAGGTACGTTTACCATCAGCAACGGCGGGATCTATGGTTCGCTTCTGTCTACACCGATCGTCAACCCACCGCAAAGCGGCATCCTCGGGCTTCATGCCATTCAAGATCGTCCTGTCGCGATCAACGGCGAAGTTGCGATTCGACCCATGATGTACGTGGCCCTCACGTACGACCATCGCATCAT
>CAYXFO010000176.1:0-8679 GCA_964464255.1 uncultured Pirellula sp. | reverse complement strand
TTTATCGGCTGCGTCAATCCGTGCAACGGTCTCGCGGTGACTCATTCGACCTGGGTGCCTTCCACGAGCAGGTTCTCAATTGTGGCACTCTCCCCGTCAAATACCTACCGGAGTTAGTGAAGTAGGCCCACGGGCAAACAACCTTCACTCAGACATTTTGAAGTTGCGGTTTTGATGATTGCAATCGCTAGCAGTCTATGTGTTCGTAGGGATTATCACAACCCGACGCGTGAGCGAGGGACACAGGAGGGAAAATATCGCGAGCGACGTCAGTCCATCCCTCACTTACGTTTCGGGTTGTGATTACATCGAAAAGCGCGACTTGAAAACTCGCAAACCAGAGAAGTCATTCCGGAGGCTGCACAGAAGTTGGCCAACTCAAATCGTTGTTCTCGGGCCGCCCTTCAATATAGTACCAATTGTGGATAGGTTTGAGGATCGCCTGCACCGATGCCAGCAATTGCTGATCGATCGGCTCATCGAGCCATGCCATCCACTGGGATATCTCGGCACCGATCGCGCTTCCCACGAGACAACTAGTAAACCCTGGATGGCTGATCGAGAATTGAAGTGCGAGCTTCTCAATACTAGAGCCATGCTCTGAGCAGTAAAGAGCCGCTTCCCCTGCAATACGTCGTACCTCCGTCGTTGCCTTGTGCCACGGAGGGAGTGGAAGATTGGTCAACAACCGAGCAGAAAATGGAGCAGCATTGATCACCCCAACGCGATGTTTTTCAGCGAGAGGCAACAATCGCAGCGCCATGTTGTTTTGAAGTGTGTAGTGGTTGTATGTGATAAAACAATCGATCAAGCCTGTGGGAATGACTCGTTCAAAGTTCCTCATCGGATATCCACTGACTCCAACGTAACGAACCTTGCCTCGCTCCACTTGGCGTCGCAACGCCGGAAGAGTCTCTTCGATCACTTGATCGACGTCTCCATACTCGATGTCGTGACAGAATACGATGTCGAGATAATCCAGACGCATTCGTTCCAAGGATACATCGATACTTTCGGCAACGCGTTTTGCAGAAAAGTCGAAATGACGGGGAGCGTAGCGACCAAGCTTGGTGCTGACTACCAATTGTTCGCGCGGGTAACGAGGAAGGATTTGCCCTAACAAAACCTCGCTCATGCCGCGACCGTAGTAAGCTGCGGTGTCAATGAAATTGATTCCGGCATCCAACGCGGTACGGACTGCCGAAAGAGACGACTCGATATCGAATTGCCCGAACTCAGCACCGATCGATGATGCACCAAACCCCAGCCGCGTCAGCAGCAAGTCGGTCGCGCCCAGCTTCCGTTTCTCCAGCGCAATACTCATCGCCACTCCCTTCGTTATCTATTTAAAATCGAAAGTTTTGAAGTTGCGATTTCCGATGTAATCACAACCCGAAACGCAAGTGAGGGATGTACTTACTTCGATTGCTAAGTCTTCCATCGTGGGTCCCTCGCTCACGCGTCGGGTTGCGATAATCCTCGGCAAAATAGTGACTTCTAGCAATGGTAACCGTCAGAATCGCAACTTCGAAGATCTAGAGTCGGCTCGTACGCGTTCGACCATCTGCAGCATACTGTTCGAGAAGCTGCTGCGTCGAAAGCTTAAAAGCCGAGAGTTGCTGGTCTTCGAGAAGGTAGCCCTTCTTTGCCTTGAGGATCGACAAAGCCAGCGCCTGCCGACGTTGCCACTGCTCCAAATTGAGTGAGCGGATATCGACATAGGGAGTATCCAGCCGGGCCGTGAATTTGGGTACAAAATGAAAGCCATCTCGAGCGCGAACAACAGTGTAATGCATAGCGCCGTAGAGCGTGGCGACACCGAGGACTAGCCCGAGAAGAAAACTCTCAATTCGATTCATCGCTGGTTTCTTGTCTTCCATGAGTTTCTACCTTTTTCCATTTGCTTTTAGAAAATGCTCGCATGGAATGTCAAGAGTAGCTCCATCGCAAGAGTCCCTCTGCAGTTCGCCAGCGCCTGAGGGAAAGCGTATTTTGGCAAATCACGCATACTTGGGAGATTGGCCCAGCAGTGATCCGAGATCCTCGAAGAATTTCGGGTACGTTTTGCCTGTGCAGCCAGGATCGAGGATCCGAACACCGGGGACCTTTAATCCCGCCAATGCCAAACTCATGGCCATGCGATGGTCTCGATAAGTAGCCAGATCGCAACCTATCAAAGAGCGTGGATGTATGATGAGCCCATCGGGTTGTTCGTCGACGCCTGCCCCCAACCGCCTAAGTTCCGTCGCGAGATCGCCGATTCGATCGGTCTCTTTATGACGGTTGTGTGCGACACCGCGAATAGTCGTTGGGCCCTTTGCGAACAGGGCAACGACCGACAATGTTTGCACGGTATCGCTGATCGCGTTCATGTCGACATCGATGCCACGCTCCGCTTGTCCGGACACCTCGATATAGTCCTTGCCCCACCGTACGGTGCAACCCATCTGTTCCAGGACATGTGCGAAACCGACATCACCTTGCAGGGAATCCTTCGACAAGCCGAGGACTCGAACGGTCCCGCCCGTGATGGCGGCGGCAGCCAGCAAGTAGCTTGCTGCGGAGGCATCGGGTTCGATCGCATACTCGATCCCTTGATACGTTTGCGGTGCGGGAATCTGAAATCGATGATACCCATGCGCCTCTGACTTCGCACCAAAAGATCGCATCACCTCCAGCGTCATGGCAACGTAGGGTTTGGATACGAGCTCTCCATCAACGGTCAGTTCAACATCGCTCTCGCAGTAGGGGGCAGCCATCAGCATGCCGCTGAGGAATTGGCTGGAAACATCGCCTCGTACGCTTGCCGGTCCTCCGCGAAGGCCTGCAGCTTTCAAGAGCACGGGAGGGCAATCGTCTCTGGTCTCGTTGATGCTTCGGACATCTGCTCCCCACGTGCGCAGGCCATCCAGAAGATCACCGATCGGACGCTCGCGCATGCGCGGCACGCCGTTGAGTGAGTATTCTCCATGGGTCGCGGCTAATGCTGCAGTCAGAAACCTTATCGAGGTGCCACTGTTGGCGATGTGCAGATCGGCGCGACGGACGGGAGGTTGTCCCGAGCAGCCATCGATACTCAGTTCGCATGCAACCCGATTCCATTCGAGATTCAGGCCGAGCGACAGCCAAGCCTGAACCATCACTTCAGTGTCTTCGCTTTCCAAAACACCCGTCAGGTGCGATCGGCCATGGGCCATCGCTGCGCAGATCAATGCACGGTTGGTGATGCTCTTGGAACCGGGGACTCGCACACAGCCGGAGACTGGGGCATGCACCGGTTCGAAACGAACCGATTGAGCTCCATGCATCGCTAGGGAACCGCGATCTTCCACAGATGATTCGCACCGCGAACAAACATCGCGTTGCCGGAGATTGCGGGCGAACCCAAGACCTCATCATCGATCTTGTTGGTCTGCACGATTTTGCCTTCCTCGCCATCGAGCGAGACGACAAAACAGACTCCTTCCATTGAGAACAGGTACAGTCGGTCACCTGCGACAACGGGTGAGGACCATATCTGTTTTGCATCGGGCAATCGAAGCTGCCATAGCACCTTGCCCGTATACACATCGCCACATACTAAGATCGTTCGATTGACAACGTAGACATTTTTTCCAGCGACGACAGGCGAGCATGCATTCGGATTGAGCTTGTTCTCTTTCCAGAGAGGGCTCGGTTCCCCAGCGCTCGATAGATCGAGTGCGGTCAAGCCTCCCGAAGGAACGATCAATCGATTGCCGTCTGCGACCGAAGAAGGGATCGACGAACAGGGGAGATTCAATCGCCACAGCGCCTTGCCGTCCTTGGGCTGGACCGCTTGAAGATCTTCGCCGGACTGAATGATCACAGCTTGCTTGCCGTTGGGCAATTGGATAACTGACGGGGATGACCAGTTTGCCTTCTTGGGTCGATCCTGTTTCCACAGGATGGAACCATCCTCGACGCTCAACCCAGCAACGAAGGAATCACCCTGGCATTCGACCTGAACGATGACCACACCATCAACCACGACCGGCGAGCTGCTCATACCTACGTCGTTCCCCGCTTTGGGGAAGTCGCTTGCCAGAGAGCGATACCACAACGTGTTGCCCTGCAGATCGACGCAGGCCAAGTCGTTGGAGCTGTAGAACGCGAAAACGCGCTCGCCATCCGACACAGGGGTCGGAGCCGCATTCGCGCTGACGGGATGGCAATAGGGACGCCCGCGAGCGATCCATTGCTGATCCCACAAGAGCTTGCCTGTTTGGGTGCTGTGGCTGGACAGACGAATTCTTCGTTGATCCATGGCATCGCTGCTGGTCGTGATCACTTGATCCCCGACGATGATCGCTCCTCCGGCGGAACGGCCAGGAAGTTTTACTTTCCAAGCGATGTTCTTCGAAGCTTCGCCGCCGAATTCCTCTGGCAGTTTCGCACTCGTCGATGCGCCCGTCGCGCCCGGCCCGCGAAACTGACGCCAGTCGTCTGCATTAGCGACCGTTGCCGCAGACGAGACAAGCATTCCAGCACATGCGGCCCAAGCGAAGGGAGAAAAATGCTTCTTCATGATCGTTATGACTTTCCTATCCATGCGAAGGATTGATTTCGAATTGAGTTTTAGGTTTATTGCGCGAGTGCAATCGCTTTGCCCGTCTCATCGCAGAGTCGAAGCTGGAACGAGTACAGCTGAGCCCATGCTTCTTTTTGTTCGTTCTGACAGATCTTGACCAAGATCCGATTCTCACCCTGTTTGAGAGTGATGGGCGCCGAGTACTGGTCGATTTGCATCCCTGTGTGATAAACCTCGTTCGAGATGACTTCCACACCGTTGACCCAAACCTTCTGGGCGTTGATACAACCGACGCGGACCTCGCAGGGAACAGCCGATGCCGAGCGAATGACTGCAGTCGCATAAACGACGCAACCTTTTTCATTGTTGAAGAGTTTGGCGAGATCGACTTGCCCCTCGGAATTGTCCGTAGTGTGTTCGATCCAAGTGGACTGACCGTTTTTGCCGGCGTAGCTATCCTTGAGTTTGCCAGCGACCCAATCGGGCTCGACATCGTAGACAACGCTGAATTTGTCGCTACCGACGTTATCGAATGGGCCGATCAGCTTCCATGTTTTGACAAACCCCATGTGACTGGCCATATCCACCTCGACCTTGAGCCCCTTGAGCTTTTCGATGGTCTCGGCGGTTTGCGATGGATGCCGGGACGAATCGAGCAGTCGTCGCCATTGCTTTTCATCTGCTCCTTCGCTTTTCTTGATGGCTTGTGCCAGAGCATCGAAGCGGAGTTCGAGGCTGGTGTCTTCGAGCATCGTGTCGAGCAATTGAGCACGCAGATCATCGTTGCCATCGGTCAGCCAGCGAAAAACCGTGTAGCGTGCTTCGGGGTCTTGCGAGGAGTCCGCGAGGAAAGCAGATAGTTTGTCCTGCGATGTCGCACCCGATTTTCGATGGAGAGTATTCGCGAGACCGATCAGCCAATTCTTTCCTAGCGGAGTCGCCCCCTTCATCGCTCGAAGAACGTCCAGCAAATCCAGATTGGACGACGACAACTGCCGCAAAGTCTTTGCTGCGGCCTGTTGATCGCTTTCGTTGCCTGGTTGGATCTTGCGCAGTCCAGCCAATGAATCCGCAGTACCCTCAGCCTGCACCCCGGAAACCAGCAGCATACCGCACAACACGAAAGTCGATGCGATGCGCAATGCGTGGTCTTTTTTCAGCAACCTGAAACCTACCATGAGCCAACTACCCTTACTACGAGTCATGTCCATCGAGCGGAAATCGATTCGACGCGGGCTGTATTATGGCGGTATTCGTACGGTCTAGCTAGGCGTGAGGAAGACTCGGTCGACGTGTAGTTTTTTGTTAAGCAACAAGAGATTCGCACGTTTGCCAGGCTCGAGACTTCCTACTTCCCGATCAATACCGGTCAATGTCGCAGGAGTCAGAGAGGCCATGCGAATGATGTCTTGCAACGGAACTTCGGTATTTCGGGCCATGAATCGCACGCAATGATCCATGCCTTGGATGGCACTGGCCAATCCTCCATCGGCCGCTCTTCCCACTTGCCCATCGCTTTCGACCCAAACCTGCTCTTCGGGATGCCCAAAGAGATATTTTCCGGGTGGCATATCCATGGCTCGATTGGAGTCGGTCACTAAGCACAAACGGCTCGGGCCCTTCATCTGCCAAGCGAACTGGAGGAGTTCGGGCGATAGATGGCAACCATCGGCGATCACTTCGGTACTCATTGTGTTATGGGCGAGCACAAACTCGAGCATGCTCCCTTGCATCGGAGTCCCGAACCGACCTCGCACCGATGCGACATTCGACATCGCGCACCAGAAATGATCGACGTGCGACATCCCCGCCTGATGGGCTGCTCGCATCTCGCTCCAGGAGGAATTGGAGTGACCGCAGGTGACGAGACATCCTCGACGTTTTGCATATCGATAAAAGGAGAGGCAGCCTTCCAGTTCCGCAGCGCATGTCGCTACTTTGATCAGCCCGGACTTGAAATACGACTGGTATTCTGAAACCTCTGGCGTTCGGCAACCCGCCTTGCTGTGGCAACCGGATTTTGCCACTGCAAAGTAGGGTCCGTAGAGGTGAATGCCAGCGATGTGTGGAAGAGAAATCGTGCACTCTCGAGTAGCGACGCGAACGGCATCGAGCATGGCGTGAATCGCCTTGGCGGTCCCGGTCGTTGTCGTTGGAAAGATACTGGTAGTGCCGTGATGCAGGTGCGCGACGGCTGCTGCAGCAATCGCCTCGGGCGTGCCATCCATGAAGTCGGCACCGGCACCTCCATGCACATGGATATCTACAAAACCAGGAGAGAGCCATTTCCCGGTCCCGTCGATGACATGCAGTGTCTTCGGAATGCGTTTGGGAATGGACCCAATGCGTTGGATGTGTCCTGAGTTGACTTCAATGAATGCATCCTCGAGGGTCCGGTCCGGAAGGATTGCTCGCGCGCCCGCAACAGCCCAACGATCAGGCATGGAGTCGATTACTTGCATGGATTCGCATTGCGAAAGAGTGGAGGGATGCCGATGATTCGTTGCTCGCGGTTTCAACCGCGTAGGACTACGTAAAGAGTAGCCATCAACCCCAGCGCGATGGCTACCAGCAACCCCATAATGATCCAAGTTTGCTTCTTTTTATTATGGCGACGCTGATCGAGATTGGCCTTCGCTTTCGCAATGGCCGCATTCGGAACTTTTTCTAAAGCGGATTCTTTGGGTGTCTCTTCAGGCAGAAGCACCTGAGGCGGAGCGGACTCGGTCGGCATTCGGTTGGCGCTCGGTGCGAGTCCGAATGCATCGGGCATGAGCTCGCTTGCAAGGCACCATATGTCCATCCCTTCACGCCATATGTAGGAATCCGCAGTCACACGCCGCTGTGAGACCCATGACTCGAGAGTTCGGGTATCAGCAGGTCCGTATACTCCGCCGCTGGGTGGGCGAACAAACCAGCGAGCGTGAGCCGGAAGAATCATTGGCTTGGGAGTTTCGGGGGGCGGCGGTTCTGCCGGTGGCGCTTCCATGGTAGCGACCGATGCAATCGCTTCCTCGATATGTGGCGAATCATCATCGTTCACATTCGAGGAGACCGCTTTCGACTCACGCTTGGCAGATTCCAAAGGAATGGAGAAATCGCTGTCTTCGTTCGGAACCCTAAAGCGGGACTGGCAATGCGGACATCGACCCTTTCTTCCTGCCTGAAAGAATTTCACATGCAGGCGTTCGTCACAGACATGGCAACGAAATCGGATACCCATGAATACCGGTTCTCAAAATTGTGGTGGCCGTAGGATCGTTATCGCGAATGATGCTAACGATAGGTTTCGTGGCACTTGTTGCAGGACTGATCGAGGCGACCTACAGCGCTTCGAGCGAGTTCCGCATCGTTGGTTTTGACCGCCTTGATCACATCCTTGGTGGCGACCATCATCCCCTTCGCTAATCCAGTGTAATCCTCGTCGTCGGCATCGGTCATCCCTTCCTGTTGCAGGACCTGGCCAAAAGCAGCGACCAACTCGGCATATTTGACAAGATCCTCCTGATTGTCACGAAAGCTATCTTCGCTACTGACTCCGGGGGCTAGGTTTTCTCGCAAAGACCATTCCAGCAGTTCCATCATCGGCCCCCGATCTGCGATATCGCTCCAAGCCATGTCCTCGGCAGTGCCATTGAGTTTCGTCCCCTTGAGGAGATCCTTGAGATCCTGCTGCCGCTGTTTTGCTTCGTTGTAAACAGGTTGTGTTCCGACTTTGCAGTTGGCTGCCAAGCGGGCAAAGATCGTCCGGGCATACGGGGCCGATGCTTTCCAGCGGATCTCTTCCGGATACTGCGAGATGATTGTCATCAGAGAGGCCAGGAGAGTGAACTCCTTGCGACACTCGGCGTAACCACCTCCTGCGAATTTCGCAGGAGTCGTGATCACTTCATCGAGCCGCGACTTGGATTCCTTCACAAGATCCTCAATCGTTCCGCCGCTAATCAATTGCTTCCACACGTCGGCACCTGAATTGCTTGCAGACGCCATTTCCTCACCAGCGCTACTCGTTTCGTTCGCAGCGATTGCTGGCCTGGCACTTGGACTCCCTTGCAATTGAGCTACCGGATCCGGAAAGAACACTCCGGAGAATTCATTAGCCTGAAATTTCGGAGGAGTCGCCCGCGCTG
>CAYXFO010000175.1:0-8694 GCA_964464255.1 uncultured Pirellula sp. | reverse complement strand
GGAAGTCCGTCATACCGTCATATTGCAGCCAAACCGATGATCAAGAGAGAATCTCTTTCACCACGTTCCCGTAGACGTCGGTCAAACGGTAGTTGCGTCCTACTTGGTTCCACGTCAGTTCGGTATGATCGATACCCAGCAAATGCAACATCGTCGCATGCAGATCGTGGATGTGAATCTTGCCCTCGATGACGCGGTACCCCATTTCATCGGTGGCACCGTAAGTCAGACCTCGTTTGACGCCACCACCACTCATCCACGCACAGAAGCTCTCGGGTTGATGTTCGCGACCATGTTTGTCGATCGGTGCCGTACCGCTGAGATCTTGACTCCAGGGCGTTCTGCCAAATTCCCCAGACCACAGCACCAGCGTCTCGTCGAGAAGCCCGCGCTGTTTCAAATCTTTGATCAATCCGGCGACGGGTTGATCCGTCTGCTGACATAACCGAGGTAGATTGCCTCGAATATCCCCGTGATGGTCCCAACCATCCATGGTCACCTGCAGAAATCGCACGCCGGACTCGCTCAGTTTGCGTGCTAGCAAGCATGCGCGGCCATTCTTGTCGCTCTCCTTACCGTCGATACCGTACAGTTCCATCGTCTCCTTGCTCTCTTGGGAAAGGTCGACAAGCTGCGGGGTCGTGGTCTGCATTCGGAAAGCAAGCTCCATATTTTGGATCATTCCTTCCATATTTGCATCGCCATGCAGATCGTCGAGCAATCGCTGGTTCCATCGCTTGGTCAAATCGATCCGCTGCCTCTGAATCGCTTCGCTGCTGGACGCATTGCGCAGGTTTTCGATGGGCAACGTATGGTCGTTGAGCGGTACAGTAAGGGGCGTCCCCTGATGCTTTGCTGGCAGAAAGCCGGACGTGTACGTTCGGACGTTCGGAGCATGAATGCTGACGAAGCTCGGGAGATTCTGGTTTTCCGTGCCGAGACCATAACTGATCCACGAGCCCATCGAGGGTCGCACTTCCGTGAACACACCGGAATGAAACTGATTGGTCGCGCTGGCATGCTGCGGATTGTCGGTGTTCATACCTCGAAGCAAACAGATATCGTCAGCTACCTGAGCTAAGTGCGGCATCAGATCGGAGATCATCATCCCCGACTCACCGCGAGGCCGAATCGGCGCCATCGTTCCCAGGGCTAAATACTTTTCGGTTCCGATCTGGATGATTTCCTTGCGAAGAGGGGAATCGATCTTTTGACGGTGCCGGTCCGTGATGAATTTCTTCTCGTCGAAGAGATCGTGTTGCGATGGACCTCCTGCCATGAACAGGAAAATGACTCGCTTCGCTCTCGGGGTAATAGCGGACGCTGACTCATCACCGAACGAGGTAGATCGCAGGATATCGGCTAACGCCAACGAGCCAAAACCGCAGGCGGTGGTCTGCAGCATTTCGCGACGCGAGAAAGCAATGGGTCTATTCATGATTGTCAATCCTTGCTACCTAAACCGAATTTAAATGCGGAACAGGAATTCATTGGAAGCGAGCAGCGAATGGCAAAGCTCTTGCCAACGCTGCGACTCGCGTGCGGTGGGGTCTTGGGTATCGATCGAGTTGTCGAGTTGCGTTAGGAATGCGATTGCCTCTTGGCGCTCGGAGTTCGTGATGGGGCGATTGAAGACTCGCAACCACAGCTGATTCAATCGCACATCGTTCTGGGGTGACGCTGCGATCAATTGATCCGCAAGTGTTTTGGCTCGCATGCGAAATAGGGCATTGTTGAGAACGAACAGTGATTGCGTCGGTGCAACGGTTTGACTTCGTTGTCCAGAGATCTGGGCTGGGTTCACAAAATCAAAAAAAGAACGAACGCGGTCGTTGGTCGCGGTGTTGGTTCGCAGGACGGGTAGGTAGATCGTGCGCAAGAACTCCTCGCCGGGACGAGGCTGGCGATGGTGGTAGTTGGGAGGGTTGACTCCTTGCTGGACAAGGTCGCCACAGTTTTCCGGCGATTCGAGAACCAAGGCAGGCCCGCCGCTACTCGGTTTTAGCTCGCCACTGACCGCGAGCAGCCCGTCCCGCAGAGATTCCGCGTCAAGACGTTGTCGATTCATCCGCCACAGCAGACGATTGTCGGGATCCTTATTCATCGCTTCGGCATGGTTTGCACTCCCCATGCGATAGGTCCGGCTCAGTACGATCGAGCGAATCAACTGTTTCTGAGACCAACCGTTCTTCATGAATCTTACTGCGAGATGGTCGAGCAGTTCCGGGTGAGATGGTCGCTCGCCTCGCGTTCCAAAGTAATCGACACCCCGAACTAAACCTTCGCCAATCAGCTTTTGCCAGATTCGATTCACTGCAACGCGTGGAGTGAGCGGATTGCGAGCGTCCGCGAGCCAGTCAGCCAATTGCAAACGCCCGCTTTGACCCGCTGGGATCTCGGGCAGTTTGTCCCACGAAGCAACACGAATCGTCCCGCGTGGGATGATCGCACCCGGGGCATAAGGATTGCCTCGAATGTAAATGGGCATATCGGCCGGTTGCTCCCCGTCCCGCATTGCGAAGGCCTTGGGAACCTTGGATGCAAAGAACTCTGCATGTTGAATCTGACGATTGAGTTTACCGGTCTGCTGATTGAGTTCATCGCGACGTTTGGTGAGCACTGATTTCTTCTCCTGAATCTCCGCGTCGGTCTGAACCGTCTTAGTTTCCTCACTTGGAGTCGCTTCACTGGCCGCTGCTTCACTGGCCGCTGCTTCATTGGCCGCTGCTTCATTGGCCGCTGCTGTGGCCGCTTGTGCAGCCTGTTCCAACTGCGCCATCGCTTCGGCCACTGTTTTCTTTTCCAGTCCCAGTTGATCTCGCTCCGCCTTCATGGCTGCAAGATTCACGGCATGTTCAGCTTCGAGCTTTTGTCTTGTGGCAAGCTGTTCGGGTGTCTCCGGCAATTCCGTGGCATTGAGTTTGCTCCAGACGCCGAACGGAATTTTATGTGTCGCGGGTGAACTGCGCAGCATCCCGGCGACACCGTAATAATCGGTCAGTCCGATCGGATCGAATTTGTGATCGTGGCAACGGGCGCAACCGAGTGTCATCCCGAGAAACGCTGCGCCGATCTTGCTGACTTGCGTGTCGACATGATCGGCTTCCATCTTCGCCTTTTCCGGTTCCACGATTTCGACATCGCCGACCATGAGAAAACCGGTTGCCGTGATGTTCTCTGCTTGCTCGGGTATCGATCCCGCAGGGAGCAGATCCCCTGCGATCTGTTCGCGAATGAAGCGATCGAATGGTTTGTCGTTCGCCAACGCTTCGATCACATAATCTCGATATCTCCAGGAGTGTTCTGCAAAGACGTCGTTCGATGTTCCCATCATGTCGGCATACCCTGTCAAGTCCAGCCAATGGCGAGCCCATCGCTCTCCGTAGGCCCGGGACTGAAGCAAGCGGTCCACCACCGTTTCGCATGCGTAGGGCGAGTTATCGCGCACGAATGCATCGATCTCGGTAACGGTTGGAGGCAGGCCGGTCAAATCCAAACTGACTCGCCGCAGCCAAGTGTATCGATCCGCATCCGATGCTGGCCGCAAGCCTACTTGCTCTAATCGAGCCAAGACGAATCGATCGATGGGATCGATTGGCCACGATTCATCGTTCACTGCGGGGACGGCAGGATCCGACACAGGTTGAAACGCCCAATGCTTGCGCCCTTCGTCGATATCGATTGTTCGGGCTGCAGGTTGTCCAACATCAACGCGAGGGTCCGGCGCCCCAAACGCGACCCAAGTCTCAAAATCTTTGATGATCGAGTCCGGCAATTTTCCCTTCGGAGGCATTTCGATATCGCTGTAGCGCATTGCTTGGATCAGCAGGCTGCCATCAGGATTGCCCGCCACAATCGCTGCTCCGGTATCGCCCCCTTGGAGCAATCCCGCACGCGAATCGAGACGCAATCCACCCTGGATGATCTTGGAGTCGGACGCGTGACATTCGTAGCACGAAGCGATCAGAACAGGTCGGATCTTCGTCTCGAAGAACGTCAATTGCTCCTGCGTTGGAACCATATCATCGTCAGCCGCGACCGATGCGTTCCAGCACAGGATCCCAAGTCCGAACAGTGTGAGTACTCGCAAATTCATGCCAAGATCTCCTTCACCACATTCCCATGCACATCGGTGAGTCGGTAGTCGCGGCCTCCGAACCGGAATGTGAGCCGTTCATGATCGAGGCCCATCAGATGCAGAATCGTCGCGTGCAGGTCGTGGACGTGGACCTTGTTTTCAACGGAGTGCCAGCCGAATTCGTCGGTCGCGCCGTAAGTCATGCCGCCTCGCACACCTCCGCCGGCCATCCACATCGTGAAGCCGAACGGATGATGTTCGCGACCATTGCTCCCTTCGGCCGTTGGAGTTCTTCCAAACTCTCCACCCCAAACCACGAGTGTGTCGTTGAGCAAACCGCGGGCCTTGAGATCGGTCAGCAGTGCGGTGATCGGCTGGTCGACGGCGCGACAGCGAGCTGGCAGATTTTCACGCAGGCCACCATGGTGGTCCCAGACATTATTCGAGGGTGCGTCGAAGAGTTGCACAAACCGCACGCCGCGTTCAACCAACCGCCGCGCGAGCAGACACTGCCGTCCGAACAGTTGCGACTCCGGCTTGTCGGTTCCATACAGCTGATGAGTGGCTTGCGTCTCCGCCGACAGATCGAATGCCTCCGGGGCCGATTTTTGCATTTGGAACGCCAGTTCAAACGACGAGATGCGGGCGTCCAATTGACTGTTCTGTTCTCTCTCCTGGCGGTGCAGTTCATTCAGTCTTTTTAGCGCATCGAGCTTCGATCGCTGGCGATCGATGCCGCCCGAGGGAGCGAGATTGGCGATTGGGTTCTGCATATCGCGGACAATGGTTCCTTGATAGGCGGCTGGTAGGAAACTAGAGGCCCAGAGCTGAGCGCCTTGGAATACCGGCGCGGGGCAGACTACCACAAAGCCCGGCAGGTTCTGGTTCTCGGTACCCAGGCCATAGGTGAGCCATGATCCCATGCTGGGCCGCGAGAAAGCTTGCTCGCCGGTACACATCTGCAGGGCCGCGCCGGAATGATTGATATTGTCCGCAACCATCGACCGGATCACGCACACATCGTCGATTCGCGATGCGAGTCCAGGCAGCAGCTCGCTTACCTCGATCCCAGAGTCCCCGTGACGAGCAAACTTCCAAGGCGAGGCGAGCAAATTGCCCGTCTTGGTCCGCTCCAGTTTCGGTTTGTCAAAGGGTAATGGTTTGCCATTGTCCATCTCCAACCTTGGCTTCGGGTCGAGCAGATCGACATGCGAAGGCCCGCCCGGCATGTAGAGAAATATCACTCGCTTGGCTCGCGGTTCGAAATGCGGTGGCTGCACCGAAAATGGATTGGCCGAGCGGCTCGCTGGCGGGCCGGCTGAACCATCAGCCGCCGATTCACGAGCCATCAGCCCCGCGAGAGCTAATGCTCCAAACCCGCAACCAGATTGCATGAGCCACTGGCGCCGCGAGGAAAAGCAAGTTGTCTGCATGGGATTCATAATATTGCTCCGTGATGCTCAATCGACGTAAATAAATTCGTTGCTGCACAGCAGCACATGCGCTAGATCGATCCAGCCGCCGTTTGGCACAGTCGGCTCTCCACCGGCGACGATTGTCTGCGCGACGACAAGTTCCTCATCGCTCGGGCGTCGGCCGAACAGCAATTGATAGGCTCGTTCGATGCGAGACGACTCATTCTCTGGAGCCTCGCGAATCAGTCGCTCGGCCAGATGCTTGGCCTGTTCCTGCAACCACGGATGGTTGAGCAGCAGCAGCGCCTGCGGGGCGACCGTGCTGGTCACACGTTTCTCGGTCGAGGAATCAGGATTCGCGGCGTCGAACAAGTTAGCGTAGCTGTCGCGCTGCCAACGCGCCGTCTGGACATAAAGCGATCGGCGGCGAATGGTGAAGTCGTCGCCCGCCGGACCACCGGGAGTAAGGTCAACCTGGCCGCTGACCGCAAGAATCGCGTCGCGGATCGCCTCGGCTTCAAGTCGCCGCGGTGTGAAGCGACCGACCAGACGATTCTCTGGATCCTTGTCGAACGTCTCGCGCGAAACGCGACTGCTCTGGCGGTAGGTCGCGGAGAGCAGGATCCGGCGATGAAGCTTCTTCAGCGACCAGCCATCTTCAATGAAGCGATTGGCGAGCCAGTCGAGCAACTCGGGATGCGAGGGTGGCTCGGAGAGCATGCCGAAGTTGCTGGGCGTCTGCACCAGTCCCTCGCCGAAATGCCAATACCAGACGCGGTTGACAATCACGCGCGCGGTGAGCGGGTTATCGGGCGATGCGACCCAGGCGGCCAGTTCCCGACGTCCGCTCCCTTGTGCGATTGGCGGCTGACACTCGCCCGCGAAAAAACGGGGCAACCGCCTGGGGACGACAGGCCCGAGTTTAGCGTAGCTTCCGCGAATATGAATCGGCACATCCTGAATACCGGAAAATAGTCCCCCCGCAGTGCCTCCTTCGGTGACCGCCATCGCTAACGGCACCGCAACGGCCAACTCCTTCTGCAAGGCATCCCGCATCGAGATGAGCTCTTGCCGCTGGGGCGTTTCGGCGGGTGCTGCAATGGTGAGAGACTCGGCAATCGAGAGACGGAACTTGCCAAGAGTATGCTGATCGGAGTGTTGTTGTTCCATCGAGACTCGCAGCTTTGTGCCAGCGGGGATCACGGTCTCTGGGGCAGCTTCAAACACCGCCACATGTGCCTTGCCGAGTTGAGGAGAGACGGCCCAGCCGTCCTTCAGATCGTCATCCAACGCGCTCTTGGCAGCGAAGTTCGCCTGTTCGAAGTCGGCTTGGGCGGAGACGAACTTGATGACCGTTGGTTCCGCCTCACTGTTGGCAGGAACAAACGACGCCGAGAATCTGCTGACAACGAAATTCCCATCGCTGGCGCGGCCTGGTCCTCGGGCGGGGAATGCGTCGTCGGGCAAGGCTTCCAAGCGGATGTACTGAAGCTTCACTTGCTCCGGAACGACCATCTCGATGACGTATTTATCCTTGGCGAGATTTCCACTTATTGCAACACTGCCATCGTCGGCGATCATCCCTATTGCACCGGCTTCGCTCTGGAAAGCGGTCGGCACCAGCGATTGTCCCCCGGCGCTCAACTCTTGGAATCGGTGTTGTCGGTCGAGTTCTGCCAGCGACGCTACGACTTCGGCCAGACGTTTCTCCTGGTCGGCACGCTTTGCCAGGGCTGTTGGTCCGATGAGCGGCACTCGATTGACGTTGTACTCGCCGCCCTTGGCACCCAGCTCTTTCAGGATGTGCGAGCTATAGAACATACCCGCCAGACCGTAGTAATCTTCGGTGGAGATCGGATCGAACTTATGATCGTGACAGCGGGCACAATCGAGAGTGAGTCCAAGAAACGCCTTGCCGATGACGCCGATGTTGTCATCGACCATGTCGCTGACGATCTTCTCCTTGTCCGCATCGCCGCGATCCCAGACGCCGTTGGACAGAAACGTGGTTGCGACCAAGCCGTCAGGGTAAATCTCCTCGCCGGTCGGGCTGGGGAGCTGATCGCCTACAATTTGATGCACGATGAACTGATCGAATGGCATGTCGCGATTTAGCGCATCGACAACCCAGTCGCGATAACGCCACGCCTCGGTGATTTCGCAGCTCGCGACCCGCGCTCCGGGATTAAAGTCGTGATAGTCGGCATAACGGGCGACATCGAGCCAATGCCGCGCCCAGCGCTGGCCGTACGCGGGGGAGTCGAGCAGGCGGTCGACGACTTTTTCGAAGGCGCGATCCGACGTATCGGACAGAAAGGCGGCGACTTCCTCCGGCGTGGGTGGAAGACCGGTCAGATCGAAGGTCGCTCGGCGCAACCACGCAATTCGATCGGCCGCAGGTGCCGGCGTGAGTCCTGCCGCCTCAAGCCTGGCAAGGACGAATCGATCCAGATCACTGCGTGGCCACTCGATGTCGCGAACGTCCGGTGGTCGAGCATCACTGCGAGGCTGGAACGCCCACCAATTGGCCTGCTTCTCGGTGATCTGAAAACCGCGTGTGGTTGCTGCACCCTCGCTGAGCGGCGAATCCTTGGGCCACGCAGCCCCCGACTCGACCCAGCGCCGCAGATGTTCAATCTGTTCCGCCGACAGCTTCCCGCTCGGCGGCATCTTCGGTTCGCCCAGATACTCGACGGCTTTGACGAGCAAGCTCTCCTTCGGCTTTCCCGCCGCCAATGCCGCTCCGGAGTCGCCCCCCTTCACGAGCAACTCGCGCGTCGCCAGGCTCAGCCCACCTTCCTGCTTCTCCGGCCCGTGACACTTCAAGCAATGCTCGACGAGCAGCGGTCGAATCTGCTTCTCGAACATCTCAAGCTGTTGCGGGGAAAACTCGTCTGCACGAACCAATGCGATCTCGGCCGAGCAACACGCCACCGACAGGATGAGTAAAACGTAAAAATGTCTTATCACGGCAGTCACGCTGGAATCTCCTTCACGCAAGCGCCTTGGTGACGATGTGCCGCTCTTCGACGCCGGTCAGACGCTGATCGAGGCCGAGGTGCTGGTAGCTCAGTCGCGTGTGGTCAAGCCCCATCAAGTGCAGGAGGGTGGCGTGCAGGTCGCTGACATGGCAGCGGTCTTCCACAGCTTTGAATCCCAGGTCGTCGGTGGCGCCAATCGCCTGGCCTCCTTTCACTCCGG
>CAYXFO010000174.1:0-8703 GCA_964464255.1 uncultured Pirellula sp. | reverse complement strand
GTGAATCCCGGTACAGTGAATCCTGGTGTTGTGGGCCGGCCTAACGGTACAAACTTTGGCGGTTACGGACCAAACAGCGCTCCTTATGCATCGACGGCAAGCACTGCTCCAGTCCCCGGTGCCGCAGCTTCGGCCAACGGCTACACGACAGGCGCCTATGCAACGGGTCAACCACGAGCCCCGATGGGTGTCAACTCAGCACCCTATGGCCAACTGGCCGCCGCTCAGTCGCCATCGGGACAAGGAATGCCTTTCGCCCAAGGTCCATCACCTCAAGTCTACGGCGGCATGACGGTACCTCGAGGGCCATCTACCATCGCTGCAGCACCCGGCGGAGCATTGCCACCGACTGCCGTTCCAAGCGGTTACTCGATGACTCCACCTGCGGCAAATCCACTCGCGGCAAATCCACTCGCGGCAAATCCACTCGCGGCATCCATACCGAATGGTCTACCAGTAGCGACAGCCTCATCTGCTCAAGGCTTGCCCGCGATGCCGGTGAGCAGCGGAACGAACCTGCCGCCTGGACTCCCTCCCAGCACACAGATGCCGGTCGCTTACGGAGGATCCGCTCCTTCCTCGATGCCTGTGATGTCCACTCCCACAAACTCGGGGACAACACCTTATCTGCCTGGAAGCGTTGGTCGCAACACTCCGTACAACTTCTCGAACCAAGGCCCAGGTGCAGCGCCAGCCGCTCCAGCTCCGTCCTTCCCGAGAACAGCCACGGATCCCTACGCGATTCCGAATCGCTAGTTTTCAAAATACTAGGAAGCATGCACTTGGTTCTCTTCGACCAAGCGACCTTCCGACAACAGCTCATCTCGCCGTATCGCAGTCCGCGACGGCGAATAGCCATAACGATCTCGCCAAAGCTGTTGATGCTCTTTGCTGGTTGACCAATCCTCAGCTCGCTCGCGATCTCGCATTTCCGCGACGATTGTGGTCTTATCGCTATCCTCGAGAAAACGACCTTCGCGATAGACGAGTTTCCCTCGACGAAAAACCATGGCGGGGTTGCTGAACATCGACTCGGGGTCAGAGTCGATGCGATAAACAGCGACATCGGCAAGCGAACCTGGCCGGAGCGTGCCTCGATTGGAGAGCCCCAATGCAGCGGCTGGTCCCGAACGCGTTGCTGTCGCTATTTCATCCAATGTGTATTGCCGCTTGAGTTGCGGTAGCGTACTGGTCTTCTGCACATCGGGATGGAGTTGCTCAAAAATCGACATTCGGAAGTCGTAGTCCATCAGCAACCGAATGAGGTGCGGATAGCCGGTGAATGGACCTCCGTTCGGATGGTCGGTAGTAAGGAAAACCTTGCGAGGGTCGTTGATACGGAGGAAGAGTTCGAGGCCGATCGCCCACTGAAGCGAATGAACGTACTGGCTCTGGCGATACCGAAAGGGGAGTGCCCCGCAGCCGGCTTGACACTCGATATCCTGAAATACTGTCTTCCGGGGATTTGCTCGCTTGCGATTTTCAAACTGATGCATCGTATCGGCAGAAAGAGTGATGGTCTGTCCGAACAAGACTTGACCGACATCGATCGTCATCTGATTCGATGCGTTGACTCGATCCGCCAGAAGATGGGCTGCGGAGCTGAAACCATGCGGTCCATCGTTGCCATAACAGTGGTACTGAGCATGCGCAATATGCATGCGACGACCCTCTAAGGCATCGATAGTCGCAAGTGTCGAGTCAATATTTCCGGCCTTGCCCAAGTTACTGCAGTGCACATGCAAGGGATGGGCGAGCCCCAATTCACTCACGGCGGTGGATAGAACCTGAAGGATCCGCCTGGGGCTCACCTCGAAAATAGGATGAGTCTCATCGATATCCAGATGTCGTTGATTGAATTTGAACGCGTCGATACCGCCAGCGTTGACCACCTTGACTGCACATGCTGCATGGGATCGGATCATCCATGCCACATAGTCCGTGATCAGGTGTTGCGGAGCTCCCTGGGCGATCCACTGCAGGAGCATCCGCTCATTTCCCAGGAGTACGTAACCTCCGGTGTCTAACCAAGGAGTATCTCTCATCTCCGCGTGAGCGTGCCTAGCTCCCGCTGGCAACATCGCAGGCTCAAAGCAGGTGGTGTAGCCCATCTGGATGTATCGACGACCTGTTTCCCAAGTATTGGGCACCGGACACGAAAGGGGAGCCAGCCAAGGTTTTGATGGAGCTTGGTGGATCGCCGAATCAACGCTTCGACTAGGCAACAAGAGACGCGCTAGATTCACTTTGCCGCCACCGATGTGCGTGTGAATATCGATTCCACCCGGAAGCACCACATGCCCTGGTAAACGATATTCCGAATCGACTTTACTCCCTCTGGGAACCGTATCTGCCAAAAGCCCATCAACGAGAAAAAGATCGCGCACCTGGGTTGAGTCGACCCTGCCATCGCAACAACGAACCTGGCTAAGTTGAACGATCATGTTTCGATCAATCCTTTCAGCCACTGCGCCGTTGGCGGAAGTTCATGAGCGATTAGGTAGGGATCCTGGCCTTGCACAAGGATCGCATTGTCTCCTCGGAACAATTCTGAATCGCATCCCAAGCCAGCCGGCAAGCTCGGGAGCCATAGTACAGAAGTATCGGAGCGAGGGGCTCTGGGAGAGATTGCGATGCAGGGATGACCGGATTCCAACAATGCGGTCGGCAGATCCTCGAAGGAATCATCGATCCACAAAATGAGAGATGACGATGATGTGAGCTGTTCTGTGGGATGCGAATCGAGCCAGCGCTGCGCGGTGAATCGACTCGGATCGTACTGCACAGAACCCTCGCCGAATCGGACCTCACCGAATCGGACCTCACCGAATCGGACCTCACCGAATCGAATACGCCCTGGGAATCCGGTCCACCATGTGCAAACTTGGTGAAACGTCGATTCCAAGTCGCTCCAAACCAGTGCTCCAACACGCCGTGTCTCGTTCTCGCGAGCGACCCAACCCATCATGCTCTCATACCACAGATCCCCATGTTCGATGTTCAGATGCTTCATCGACCACAACACCGTTGTATACCCGGAACGATGCAACCATTGACTCGCTTTACTCTCCCAACCTGCGATCGAAGCATAGGCGGATGCCTCGGAAAGGGACCTCGGGATATTCGATATCTGCGTGTCGATAGCTAGCACGTCGAAACCCGCATCAAGCCATGGCTTGCAACCTGCATGGCTCCACGACCCGAGGAGGAGTACAGGAATCGATGCACCACGAGACAACGCCGCAGGCAATCGAGGATAGTCTTCCATGAGCGGATCACCTCCGACCACGATCAGCAACTCAGAGATATCTCGCGCTTCGGCTAGGGAGACCGTTGCAGCACCCACTCGTTGAAAGGCGGTGATGCCTTCGAAGGCGGCATCGCTTTCCCAAGGGTCTAATACTGCCCGATGCCGCTGGGCGATCCGCAGGGCACCCCGACTCGTATCGACCGATCGCATTCTTCCCGTAACCAAGAAATCCGTGGTTTTTGCTAACCGTGCCTTCGCTTCGTCGAGTGTCGATTCCCATGTCGACAAAGACGACAGAGTCTCCCGATGCTCGGACCACATTCGAATCGCATCGAGTTCGCGATTCCGTCTTGAACAAAACGATGCGCCGAAGTTGTCGCCCTCGGATCCAGTCTCGCACAGAAGCGAGCAGCAGGTACAAAAACGAGCGACAGGCAATTCAGTGCTCATGCATGCGTCGTTGATTGGATTTGCTCGAGGGCCGAGAGGACTTGATCGGTCATGGCCTCCGTTCCGATCGAGGGCTGACCGCGAGCCACGAGGTCTGCTGTGCGGAAACCATCGGCGAGCACCTTGCGGACGGATTGCTCGATCACAGCGGCTTCCTGCTCGAGTCCAAGGGAATGACGGCACAGCATGGCGGAGGCCAGGATGGTTGCAAGAGGATTGGCGATTCCTCTGCCAGCGATATCGGGTGCAGAACCATGGATCGGTTCAAACAGGCCTGGACCGGAGTTGCCGAGCGACGCGCTGGGGAGCATCCCGAGCGAACCTGGCAGCATCGAGGCTTCATCGGTGAGGATATCGCCGAACATATTGCTCGTCACAACGACATCGAAGGACTTCGGTCGGCTCAGCAAGTGCATTGCCATCGAGTCGACCAATACCACTTCGTACTCCAGGTCGCTGAATTCGTCTTGCATGATGCGAGCGGTTACGCGTCGCCACAGTCGGGACACCTCGAGCACGTTGGCTTTGTCGACCATCGTCAATTTTTTGCGGCGTGTTCGAGCGGCGAGCGCAGCCATGCGAACGATCCTCTCGACTTCCGAGGTGGTATAGACGGCGGTGCTATATGCCCGTTGCTCCCCGTTCTCCAAGGTTTCGCAGCCCGAGGGCCCGAAATACAGGCCGCCGGTCAGTTCGCGGTAGAACAGAATATCCGTTCCTTCGATGATATGCCGTTTGAGAGGCGATGCATCGAGCAACTCTGGGAAAGTAACAATGGGCCGAAGGTTCGCGAACAGGCCGAGTTCCTTTCGGATCGCCAACAGCCCCGCTTCGGGTCGAGTCTTGGCATTGGGATCGTCCCACTTGGGTCCCCCCACCGCTCCGAGCAGGATTGCGTGTGCTCCTCGGCAGGCCTCGACCGTGCTATCGGTTAGGGGAATGCCATAACGATCGATCGATATGCCTCCGATATCGTGCTCTTCGAAGGTCATGCTGTGACCGAAGCGAGAAGCAACGTCGAGCAGCACGCGGTGGGCACTGCGTGTGACCTCGGGGCCTATGCCATCTCCAGGAAGAAGGACAACGTGGGCTTTCAATTCAGACTCCCTCTAGCACTGGTAACCAGGCTGGGTTGGATGATTAGGAACGAGCTCGCGAGTGCCGCATGGGAAGCCATGCACCGTTCTGAGCGCTGCTGGCTACGCATTGCTGGATGAAGTACATCCCTTCCACGCCATCGTGAACGTTAGGATAGACCGTGTTGATTCGTTCGACCGATTTGCCTTGAGCTACATCGACCATCGCATCGTAGGCGGAGGCGTAAATGTTTGCAAAGGCTTCGAAGAACGCTTCGGGGTGTCCACTTGGTAGCCGACATGCCGCTTTACCGCTGGCGTTCATGAACGGTGCGTTGGGGTCGCGTGTATAGAGACGATGGGGTTGGCCGTTTTGACGAACGACCAAGACATTCGGTTCCTCTTGACGCCATGACAATGCACCCTTGGTGCCGTCGATTTCGATGAACAGGTCATTCTCGCGACCGTGGCTGATTTGGCTAGCGGTTACGGTTCCCAAGCCGCCGTTTTGATATCGGACGATGGCGGTACCATAGTCGTCGAGTTTGCGGCCTGGTTCGAAGATTTTGAGATGACAACTGATTTCGGCGGGTAGGAGACCGGTCATGTATCGGCCGAGATTGTAAGCATGGGTCGCGATATCGCCGAAGCAACCTGCGGCGCCGCTTTTGCTCGGATCGGTTCGCCAGGCCGCTTGCTTTTGATCTTGGCTTTCCAGACGTGTGCGCAACCATCCTTGGATGTAAAAGGCGCGAACTGCTTGAATCTCACCCATCTCTCCGCTCAAGATCATTTCGCGAGCTTGTCGCACCAACGGATATCCGGTGTAGTTATGCGTGAGAGCAAAAACTCCCTTGGAGCCGTCGACGACATTTGCCAGTTCCTCGGCTTGGGCCAAATCGAAGGTCATCGGTTTATCGCACACGACATGGAACCCGGATTGCATCGCCGCCCGGGCAATCTCAAAGTGGGTCGAGTTAGGGGTAGTGACCGATACAAAGTCGATCCGTTCACCCACGGGTTTTTTTGCCTCGGCTTCGAACATTGCTTGATAGGAGGGGTAGGCCCGATCGGGCGCGACATCGTAGTCGGGAGCCGCCGCCAGCGACTTCTCGGCGCTGCTGCTGAACGCACCCGCGACGACCGTTGCGCGGTTGTCCAAGCAGGCTGCGATCGAATGGACTCGACCGATGAATGACCCCGGTCCTCCGCCGACTAATCCCATCTTTAGTTTGCGATTCAAAGGTCCATTGGTCATGGCGAGGTCTCCGGCAGGGTGGAAGGAAGAAAAAACTGCATGAAACTATAAGTTTTAACCTCCATGTTCTACCAAACCGGTCCCGAGCGTTCCATGCCCGATCGACGGCCCTAGGTCTTAGCATATTATTGCTTGGTCGATATCCCGTCTTTTCGCCGATCCAAAAAACTTGTAGCCGCAAATCCAATTGTTCCGCGTTGCCTCTTGAAATCATTGAATTCAGATCATGGTTTGGTCATCCGCTGCTTGGCTCACATCCCCTTACATTTTGGTTGCTATCGGAGGAGCGGTGGGGAGCGTGCTTCGATATGGCGTCGGTCGTTTGGTTGCTTCGTGGTCTTCCGACGCACCCTCGATGTGGGCGACGGGGATGGTCAACCTGGTCGGATCCTTCGCACTTGGATGCATCGTCATGTCTGTAGGTGCCCCTCAGCGTGGGCATCCGATGATGCTGTTGCTTGGGGTGGGCATGTGCGGCGGGTTCACAACGTTCTCTACGTTGTCGATGGAGCTTGCGGATCTGCTTCACTCGCGCAGATGGGATTTGGCTGCGGCTTATGGCTTGGGAAGCCTGATTTGCGGATGGCTCGCATTCCTATGCGGTGCTTGGTTGATCGGCAGCATCGCGCGAGGAGGATCTGGTCCGATCAATCCCTAAAGTCGATACGAAGATAAACTTCATGCGAAGCGAGTTTCTGAATCAAGATGGCCAGGGCCAGTCTGCGCCGAGACACTCGCGCTGTTTGGTTTGCAATTGCGCGATGCCCGATTTGGCAAGGCTCAGTAATTTTTGTAGTTGTTCTTCGTCGAAGGTTGCTTCTTCGCCCGTCCCCTGGATTTCGACGAACCGATTCCTACCTGTCATGACGACATTCATATCGACCTCGGCTCGCACATCACGTTCGTAATCCAAATCCAGACTCGGCAGTCCGTCCACGATACCAACACTGATCGCTGCAACCGAGTCCGATAGAGGATACACCTCAGGGGGAGCACCCTTGAAAACGGAATTGACCGCATCGATCAAGGCGATCATGCCGCCGGTGATCGATGCAGTACGGGTGCCTCCATCTGCTTGCAGCACATCGCAATCGATAGTGAGTGAACGCTCACCGAGTTTCCCTAGATCAGCGATCGCACGAAACGATCGACCGATGAGGCGTTGAATCTCAGTTGTTCGACCATCGACCTTGCCGCTCCGTTCGCGAGCTTTGCGTTGAGGGGTGCTTCCGGGAAGCATACTGTACTCGGCCGTGATCCAACCTCGACCGCGACCAGCCATCCATTCGGGTACTTTGGCTTCGATGCTGGCGGTGCACAGGACCACTGTGTTTCCGCAGCTATACAAAACGCTACCTGGAGTTTGATTGGTGAAGTGCCGTTGGATGCGTATGTCGCGAATGCTGTTTGTCATGAATAAGATGGTTTCAAATCCCTAGAGGGCGGTTGGCGGTGGCGGAGGCATTGGGGCGGTAGTGAATAGGCAACGTGACGCAGAATGTGCTGCCATGCCCCAACTGGCTGGTCAATGTGATATCGCCCCCGAGCAATCGGCACAACTCCCGAACGATGGAGAGGCCCAAACCGGTTCCGGTATGTTCGCGTGTGAGGGCATCGCGACCTTCGCCGGGGGAGGCTTGCCGGAATTTTTCGAAGATCACCTCGTGATCGCTCGGAGCGATGCCGACCCCGGTATCTGCGATAGTGATCGAGAACATCTCTTCGCTCGCGCGGTCGCAAGCGATGGTGACCAATCCACCTTCGGGTGTGAATTTGATGGCGTTCGACAGAAGATTCGTTAAGATCTGCGCGAGTTTTGGTTGGTCCTGCACGACGTGCAATTCGGATTGATTGGAATCGACTTGGAGATCGATGTTCTTGTCTTCGGCGGTTTTTCGGAAGATCTCTGCTTGTGCTTGGATGACATTGAGCACGCAAAACTCCGAAGCTCGAACTTCCATTTTCCCCGCCTCGACCTTCGCGAGGTCGAGAATGTCATTGATCATCTCCAGCAGCACTCGGCCGCTGTTCTGAATGTTGCTGACATAGCGGCGTTGTTTATCGGTCAGGGTTTCTATTCCTTGGAGTACATCGCTGAAGCCGAGGATGCTATTGAGGGGCGTGCGCAGTTCATGGCTCATGCTTGCCAGGAATTCCCCTTTGAGCTTGTTGGCTTCGAACAATTGCAGATTCACGCTGGCGAGGTCGTCGATACGAAGATCGAGTTCACGATTCACCGTCTGCAGTTCCGTTTGCGTTTCTGTCAAGTGCCGCAGCATTCGATTGAACGACTCGGAGAGTTCGGAGAACTCATCGTCGGTGTCGACTCGGAATTCCACACCGGTTTTTCCGCTGGTGATTTCCTCGCTGACAAGTTTTAGTTCTGACAGGGGATTGATCACCACGCGTTTCAAGACCCAATGAGTAAAGAACAAACCGATCGCCAGAGTTGCGATTCCAATTGAGGTCAATAGCGAGTAGCTCCAAATGCGCCAGACTCGGGTTTCACCATACGGAAGTTTGACTCGCACGACACGAAACGGATCGGTCGATACGGTTGCGGGTGCATCGAGCGAGGACGACAGTTTGGCGTGGCAGATCAAGCAAGTTTGGTTAAACGAGATAGGATGGTAGTAATAGTAGAACCCATCGATCGGCCCTGCCTCTTC
>CAYXFO010000173.1:0-8715 GCA_964464255.1 uncultured Pirellula sp. | reverse complement strand
AGCGCGATAGCTCGGTGAGATGGTCCATCGGTCGGCCGCCGAGGGTTTGGTAACCTTGCTTCTTGAACTGCAGGTTGGCCAGGATAGTGATCAAGTCGGCGTTGCCACAACGTTCGCCGATCCCGTTGATGGTTCCTTGCACATGATCGCAACCTGCATCGATGGCTGCGAGCGAGTTGGCGGTCGCGAGGTCGCCGTCGTTGTGGCAATGGATGCCGAGTCGAGCCTTGGTGTTTGCGATGTGCGATTTGGCCTGCGCGACGATGTCGGCGATCTGCTCGGGGAGGGTACCTCCGTTGGTATCGCACAGAACGATCCACTCCGCGCCGGCTTTGGCAGCTGTTTCGATAGCTGATAGTGCGTACTGCGGGTTGGCTTTGAAGCCATCGAAGAAGTGCTCTGCGTCGTAAACGACCGCAGCGTATTGGGCGAGGTAAGCAACGCTCTCACCGATCATGTCGAGGTTCTCTTGCAGCGATACGCCGAGGACCTCGGTCGCGTGAAAGTCCCAGGACTTGCCGACCACGGTTATGACCGGTGTTTGTGCAGCAACGAGGGCGGCGAGGCCGGGATCGTCGGCTGCCTTCACACCGCGTCGACGGGTCATGCCGAAGGCGGCGAGGCGACTGCTGCCGAGCGACAGCCCTTTAGCCCGCTGAAAGAACATGGCATCTTTTTCATTCGAGAGGGGATACCCACCCTCGATCATGTCGATGCCGATTTCGGCCAATCGAGACGCGATATTGAGCTTGTCCTGCAGCGATAGGCTGACCCCTTCCCCTTGCGTTCCATCGCGCAAAGTAGTGTCGTAGATGAGAATCGATCGCGGGGACATTGCGGTACCTGTATCTCGAGAGCAAAAACGTTGTTCAGTGCAGAGATGCTATCGAAATTTGATATCCTAGACGAGTCGATTTCTATATTTTTTCCGCGTTGAAGTAGGGGTAAAGCCTGTGAATCATCGATATGCGTGGGTCATCGTTTGGCTAGGGCTTGGGCTCCAGATCTCCCCATGGGCGTGGGGACAGGATGCGATGGACCGATTGAAGCCCGATTGGCTTCGGAATATGCGTGAGGCGAGGGAGCGATTCCAGCGCGATCGGCAACCCACCTCGATCGACGAAAAATATCGGGAGGTGCGGGCCAACCTGCACGTCCACTCGGAATTATCGCATGACAGCCGAGGCAAGATTGACGACATCGTCGCGGCAGCCAAACGGGCCGGGACCGAGGTTCTGATGTTCACCGAGCATCCATCCAAGGAAAAAGATTTTTATCTCGATGGCAATCAAGGGATGCTCGATGGCGTGCTGTTGATCCCGGGTGCTGAGATGAAAGGGATGCTCGTCTATCCGACATTGAGCCTGCGGCAATACGAAGGATCTGAGCCGATCGATTTAGCTCGCCTCGTTCGATCTCGCGGCGGTCATGCGTTTCTGTCTCACTTGGAGGAGCGGATGGATTGGGATATCCCGGGCTTGTCGGGTGTGGAGATCTACAACACGCACGCAGACGTCAAGAAGCAGAAGCGGATGGTCGAGTCGATGAAGAACCCGCTGTGGCTGGTCAAGCTTGCCGAGCAAGTGAAAGAGTATCCGCAAGAGGTGTTCTCCGCGTTGCAATCGTATCCCAGCGATTACCTCGCGCGCTGGGACGTATTGTGCCAGAGCGCACCGCACACCGGCGTGGCGGCTAACGATGCGCATCAGAACGTGGGAGTGCGTATCCGTCTCGAGAACGCAGATTCGGTCGCGGTCGAGGATCCGCTCGGCGAGGTGCTACTCCATCTGCCTCGCGTGCTCGCCTCCGCCGCGATCAAGATTCCAAAGGATGCCAAGGTCGATGATGTATTGTTCTCGCTGCAGCTCGATCCGTACGAATACAGCCTTCGGCATGCGGGGACGCATCTGCTGGTGGAGGATCTGACGCGCGACGCGGTGTGGGATGCGCTCGAACAAGGCCGCGTGTTCGTCGCCTTTGATTGGTTGGCCGATGCGAAAGGGTTTCGCTCTCACATCGTCGATCGATCCAAGGGTGAAACGTATCCACTCGGCAGCCAGGTAGCATGGGGAAAAGAGTTGTCATGGAATGCGGAGGCGCCGCTGGAATGCCAATGGCGATTGGTTCGCAACGGAGTTTGTGTCGCTGAGAAAGAAGGCTACAAGTTCGAGGAACCGCTC
Source organism: uncultured Pirellula sp. (assembly GCA_964464255.1). GTDB lineage: Bacteria > Planctomycetota > Planctomycetia > Pirellulales > Pirellulaceae > JBKCUI01. The sequence continues at coordinate 6,535 of CAYXFO010000173.1, read as the reverse complement.
GCTGAGCCGGGAGTCTATCGCATCGAAGCGTGGTTGATGGTCGGTGAGGAGAAGCTGCCGTGGGTGCTGAGCAACCCGATCTATGTCAAGGGAGGTGACGATGGGGGATGATGAGAAGCAGGGGAGTGATAGGAAGGATGGGAGGCATGATGGAGAGATCCTTCGGCCGCGCGGGGATTATCAGACGCTTTTGTCGTATCAGAAGGCGGAAGTGGTTTACGATTTGACGTTTCGGTTTGCGCATAAGTACCTTTCGAAAGGGGATCGGACGGTGGATCAGATGATCCAGTCCGCGCGGTCGGGCAAGCAGAATATTGCGGAGGGGAGTAAAGCCGCGCTGACATCGAAAGAGACGGAGATCAAGCTCACGAATGTCGCTCGCGCGAGTCTCGAGGAGTTGCTGGTCGACTATCGCGATTACCTTCGCGTCCGCGATCATGTCGTATGGGACAAGGAATCGAAGGAGTCGAATTTCGTGCGTCAGCTAGGTCGCAGAACACCGCAGACGTACGAGTTGTATCGCGAGTACATGGAGACACGTCCGCCGCAAGTGATCGCGAACATTGCGATCTGTCTGATTCATCAGACGAACTATTTGCTCGACCAGCAGATCAAGACGTTGGAAAAAGAGTTCCTCGAACATGGCGGCCTGCGCGAGCGGATGTACGAAGCGCGTCAACGGCATCGCCGCAATCACCCACGCACATGAACGCCCCTAAACCAACCTTACCCTCAATCTCATTCTTCCCATTCCTCCCATACTTCCCCTTAAACTCCCATTGGCTGCACTCCCATCAGCTCTTCCCTCCCATTCGGCCAACAAAAAAACCCAGCGGCAGCGCTGGGTTTAGAGAAGAATGAGTGACCCCGACGGGAGTCGAACCCGTGTTACCGCCGTGAAAGGGCGATGTCCTAGGCCTCTAGACGACGGGGCCAGTCACTGTTGGACGCGAAAGTGTAAGGGACTCAGACAATGTGTCAAGTCTGCAAAAAAGAAGGCCCACAGTGGTTGCAGGGGCCTTGCACGATGCTAAACGGCAGAGAACTTACTTAGTTTCTTCTCGGGTCGCTTGCGGGTCATTCCCCTCGGCGCTACGCTGAATTGCGTCGTAGACTTCCCGCCGATGGACGGGAACCTCGCGAGGCGCCTCCACCCCCAACCGGACCTTGTCACCACGAATCTCAACCACCACGATGGTGATCTCGTTGTTGATGACGATGCTCTCGTTCTTCTTGCGAGATAATACTAGCATGACTTCCTTTCCTCCAATCCTTCGGTGATCTATCCGATCTCCTAACCGCTTGTTTCTCAGTACCGCTTGTGTCTCTGATTGGCTTCGTCGACGATGTAAGTCTTGAAATCTCAACAGCCTACGTTGGCCTTTCCAGCATTTAACTCTAAACCCAACCCCTGGGCAGTCAAGAAAAACCAAAGACGGTCCATCGGATTTTTTTCAAAAATTCTTGGTGATCCCCTAATGTTTTCCCAATCCCTATTTCTTAAGGCTCGACTCCTCACATGGTTGCGAAAAGGTTCGGATCCTCAAGTTGGCTACGAGGTTTCGGAGCCGATTGCATCGGCGTGTTCGCGGTTTTCTTCCTGTATGCGGGTGAACTAGTTCCGGGTGTGAATGAACCCCATTACTGGACGAAATCGGCTCATTTTTGGGATTCGAGCTTCGGTGCAGGGGATTTGTTTTTGGAATCCGGCAACGCGCATTGGTTGTTCTATGCGACCTTTGGATCGCTCACGCAGTGCTGCTCTCTGCCTGTTGCAGTGTGGATTGCGAGGTTCGCTCTTTGGGCCTTTTTGGCATTGGGCTGGACTTGGATGATTCGATCGATCTTCGAATTCGAAGCGATGGATAGACAATCTACGAACAAGTTTTCCACGAACGATCGAAACGATGTTCCGTTGGTTGCGACACTTTGCGGCGCGGCTTGGCTGGCAGGGATGCACTGGGGGCATTGGGCAGGCGAATGGGTTGTTGGCGGAGCCGAGGCAAAGGTCGCTGCGTATGCTTGCATCTTCGGCGCACTGGGTTGTTTCTTTCGAAGACAAGCATGGCTTGCATGGCCGTTGTTAGGACTCGCAAGCGCGATGCATATCGTGACGGGGGTTTGGGTTATTGGATGTTGTGTATGGATCAGCTATGCGTTGAGCGACACTGGGCCCGGAAGCGACACTGGGCCGGGAAGAACGCAACGATGGTTTTCGACGAATCTGAGGCCGCTGGTCGCTGCAGCTTTATTGGCATCCATCGGCGTGATTCCGGCCTTGGCGATGGATTGGGGTGTCCCTTCGGACACGGTCGGCAAGGCGGCGGTCATTCAAGTGTATGGACGGCTCGGCCATCACTTGGCACCGAGTATGTTCGCCGATTTTCGCTGGCAATCCTTTGGTATTATGTTGGCGATCGGCTGTTTGGTGCATTGGTTCGCCCTGCGGCAGCCCTTTCATCGATGGCCATTCGGAGTGAGATGGTTGGTTGCCAATGCTTGGTTAGCTTTCGGGATCGCGGTCGTCGGGGCGTTGATCGATTTTGGAATTGGCTCGTTCGATCGAACGCTTTCTTCAAAGATCCTCAAATACTATTGGTTTCGCTGGAATGATGTGGCATGGCCGCTGGGTGTTGCTGTTCCGGTGACGGCGATGGCGTATGGTTTCCTGGCTTGGGGATCGGAGTCGCGCGAGGGCTTGGATCGGCGGGTTCAGTCATGGATCTCAGCGGCATGGCTTGTCGGGATCGGAGGGTTGCTGATTGCGAGTCGCTATATGGAAAACTCGAGGGCCTGGATACCGTTTGGAGACAAAGCCAGGTTTCTATCGAAATGGGACGACGAGGAGACCCAGCGTCAGCATTACCGGGACTGGCTCGCGGTCTGCACGTGGATTCAACAAAACACCGATCGGGAGGGGGTATGGTTGACCCCTCGCAATCAGCAGTCGTTCAAGTGGCATAGCCACAGGGCGGAGCTGGCTTGCACCAAGGATATGCCTCAGAATTCCAGGGCGGTTGTGGAATGGGCCGCGAGGCTTGATGATGCGTATGCATTAAATGCAGAGAAAGTTCAGCTCCCCTGGACGACAGAACGATTATGGGACCTGCAGAAAAAATATGGATTGCGTTACGTATTGCTCGATCAGCGGGTTCCCAATCAAGGACCACCCTTGTTGCCGATTCTGTATCCGCCACCAGGTGAAACCAACCAGACTTTTTCGGTATTTGAATTCCCCGTCCATGCGAACCACCCTTCCAGATAGCCCAAAATAGCCCCGAGTGGCCTGAGATCGTCGAGTACTGTGAACAAAAAGAAACCGCAAAGCACGCAACCCTCCAAGCCAGTGGGCAAGAGCGCCTCCGGTAATAAAGGGAGTGGGGCTGGGAAGGGCAAAGCAACAGAAGCCAAGCCATCGGCAGCTCCGACGTTCAAGTCGGTGGCCGAGAATCGGCGAGCACGCCACAACTACGAGATCCTCGACTCCGTGGAGTGCGGGATGGTGTTGCATGGGAGTGAGGTCAAGAGCTTGCGCAACGGCCGATGCAGCATCGAGGAGGCCTATGCTCGGATCAAGGACGGGGAGCTTTGGTTGGTGGACTGCGAGATCGACGAGTACCGTCAGGCCACGTTTTGGAATCATCCGACCAAGCGAGTCAGGAAATTGCTGCTCCATCGTCGCGAGTTAACCAAGTTCGCCGGTCGGGCCAAGGAGCGAGGGTTGACTCTGATTCCTCTGCGTGTCTACTTCACCGATCGCGGGGTTGCTAAGTGTGTCATCGGATTGTGCAAAGGGCGCAAACTGCACGACAAGCGCGAGGTCTTGAAAAAGAATGATGCCCGGCGCGAGATCGATCGCGTTATGAAGCAGAAAGGGAGACGTTGAGCATGCTTTTAGAAATCGCGAATCTTAAGAAAACCTATCCGGAGCCGAGTGGCCGGCGGATTCCGATCCTCGATATCCCGAAGTTTGAGCTTGCCCAAGGCGAGCAAGTGGTCCTTCGGGGCGAGAGTGGCGGAGGCAAGACAACGCTGCTTCACATCATCTCGGGCTTGGTGGAAGCCGATGGCGGCTCCGTTCGTTTGGAGGGGGTGGAATTGATCGGGTTTTCGGAATCTCGGCGAGATCGGATCCGTGCCGCGAAGATGGGGTATGTATTCCAGACGTTCAACTTATTGCCCGCCTTCACGGCTCTGGAAAATGTTCGTTTGGCCATGACTTTTGCGGGTCGTGCGGTCGATGTGGCGCGTGCGAAGGAGTTGCTCGCAAGGGTCGGCTTGGAGAACCGCATGCACTACCTTCCGAGCCAATTGTCGGTGGGGCAACAGCAGCGAGTTTCCGTAGCGCGGGCGCTCGCGAATCGCCCAAAGTTACTGCTTGCCGATGAGCCAACCGCCAACGTCGATCCAGCGAATCAATCGCGAATCATCGAGCTCATTCAATCAACCTGTCGCGCGGAGAACGTCGCCTTGCTGCTGGTCACACACAGCGACGATGTGGCGAGTCGATTCACACGAGTTGAGCAGCTCGGAGAGTTGAATCGCGCAGTGCAAGAACCTGTTGTGGAGGATGCGGTATGAATCTGTTTGCGATCGCGCTGAGGAATGTTTTCTATCGTCCGCTCGCATCGATGTTGACCGCCACATCGATGGCGCTCGGAGTTGCGTTGGTGGTCCTTGTCTTGACGATTTCTGGAGTCATTGAAAAGTCCCTCGAGCGGACCAGCAATGTCGGTTACAACCTCATCATCGGGGCCAAGGGGAGTCCACTTCAGTTGGTCTTCAATACGGTGTTCTTCCTCAGCCAACCGGTGGAGAACATTCCGTACTCGTACTACATGGAGTACCTGCCAGGGGACGGGCGTCAGAAGGAACGAGAACGGATTGGAGGAGAGCTCAAGGATTCGGAGCGAAGCGGACTGTATTCGTTTTTGATGAAGGGTGGCTTCGCCATCCCTTTGTGCATGGGAGATTATGTCGATCGCTTTCGATGCGTGGCCACGACTCCGGATTACTTTGATTTGCTCAAGCACGGGGATGCGAATGATCTGCCCTATACGTTTTCGTCGGGGCGGAATTTTCAGGACTACTCCGAGGAGCATGGTTTCTTTGAAGCGGTGGTGGGAGCGGAGGTCGCGGAGTCGTTGAATCTGAAGATTGGAAGCGAGATCTTTGCGTCGCACGGAGCGGAGAGTGGCGATACGCACGCGCAGGGATTTGCGGTGGTGGGCATCTTGAATCGAACCGGCAGCCCGAACGATCGCGGAGCGTTCGTGAACATCGAAGGGTTCTATCTGCTCGAGGGCCATGTCGCTCCCGATCGAGATGAAGACTCGGGGTTGGAGAAGGCGGGAACAGCGACGGCCCCCGAACGGTCTTCCAAACTGTCCAAGGTCCGTTTGCCGATCGAGAAACGGGAAGTCACGGCGATCTTGCTCAAGCCCAGCGGCTTCGCGGCGATCGGTTTGGAGAAGCAGGTCAACAAGACCAAGTTCGCGCAGGCTGTTTCGCCGATCGCGCAGATCGAGGGGCTGCTGGGAGTGTTTGTGCGGCCGCTTCGGTGGGCGCTGTTGGCGCTGACCAGTTTGGTTTGCATCGTCAGTGCGATCAGCATTTTGGTCAGCATTTACAACAGCATGAATGAGCGGAAGAAAGACATTGCCATCATGCGGGCATTGGGAGCTTCCCGCGACCACATCACCATCATTATCCTCATGGAATCCTTGATGTTGGCGCTAGCAGGGGGGATTGTCGGGTGGTTGGTTGGCCATGCGCTCGGGCCGTTGAGCAACCCTTGGACCATGCCCGCGACCGGCGTGCGAATCGACTGGTTGAGTTTCAACTCGTCGCTCGAGCCGTTCATTATCCCGGGTCTGGTGTTGGTCGGAACGCTCGCGGGGGTGATTCCGGCGGTGGCTGCCTACCGGACACCGGTTGCCAAGTCGCTGTAAGGGGTGGGATTTTTTCGGATTTTCTCAAGTGTTGGGAGGTTGCGAGTCGATCAACGGCGGGCTGTGGAGGAGTGCGTGCGTGGCGAGGTTTTTCCGTTGACAGCAGGGAACCTTGCGATACACTGGCCCGTCCATTTGTGAGAGAAGTAAATGGACGCGAACGCGGCGCAAGGATCCGCAGGTGGCTCAAGGATTGAGGAATCGCGCACGTAGCTCAGTTGGTTAGAGCGCCACCCTGATAAGGTGGAGGTCCGTGGTTCGAATCCACGCGTGCGCATCGATTTAATGATCCACAACGATTTGGTCACCCAAATCGATTTGGTGATACCTTTCGGGGGTGTAGCTCAGTTGGGAGAGCATCTGCTTTGCAAGCAGAGGGTCATGGGTTCAAGTCCCTTCACCTCCACTTCGAGAAGCCAGTGTATCGTGCTGGCGGCACTGAAAAGTGCCGGTCGGAAATCTTCAAAAAAGGACTTGCGTCCCAGGAAGAAATCTGGATCATTCTCGAACCCTTGATCGGGACTCGCGGAAACGCGAATGACCGACGCAAGGGAACCCAGGAAAGACGACAGTAGCTGTTGACA